>JAQTMA010000099.1:5101-14691 GCA_028714615.1 Anaerolineaceae bacterium
AGTAGGATGCCAAACTCGTCTCCGCCAATCCTGGCGACCACATCTTGAGCCCGGAAAGCGCTTTTCAACACTTCCGCTGTCTGGCGGAGTAATTCATCCCCGGCCTGATGTCCATGCGTGTCATTGGTTTCCTTGAGCCCATCCACATCGGCCATGAGCACGCTTACCGGGAATTGCCGGCCGTGATCCAGGCGGGCCAATTCTTCTTCGAAATACCCCCGGTTGTAAATACCGGTTAGGCGGTCGTGAGTGCTCAAATAACGCAACTCATCTTCAACCTTCTTCCGGTCGGTGATATCGCGACCGACTGCCTGAAACTCAACCAATTGTCCGGCTTCATCAAAGATAGCCCGGTTAGACCACTGCTCCCAGGTGATCACACCCGCCCCATTGATCCCGCGATGCTCGAAATTGACCGAAGGGTTTTCTCGCGTGAGCGCAGACAGGTGGGAAATCACGATCGGCCGGTCTTCAGGGGTGATTAACGCGGTGGAGGAAGTGCCGAGCAGCTCTTCACGCTTTTTCCCAGAATACCGGCAATAAGCCTCGTTGACGAAGGTAAGGGTTGTGTCGGGAAGAAAGCGGCAAATTAATTCTGTTTGATCTTCCACGATCGCCCGGAAACGAGCCTCGTTGATCCGCAGAGTTTCTTCTGCACGCTTCCGATCGATCGCCATGGCTACCTGATTGGAGACGAACCCCAATAATTCGCGTTCAGCTTCGCCATAACGCACACCTTCTGTGTAGGTTTGCACGGCGAGAACCCCGATCGTGCGCTCTTGGACGATGAGTGGGATTCCCAGCCAATCAATCGAAGCAGCGCCTACCGGTTCGACGTCACCTCGCTCGACGAGATGGTCAAAGTCAGCCGGGTCCGCCAGTAACGGTTTTCCTGTCCGTAAGACGTATTCGGTCAACCCTCGGCGAGCTCGCATCGGCGAAGGGGGATCGTCATGTTCATCGACAAAATACGGAAAGGAGAGCACATCCGTGACCGGGTCATACAGGGCAATAAAAAAATTATTGGCCGGCATCAGTTCCCCCAAGGTCTGGTGAATTTCGTGAAAAAGTTCCTGAAGGTTGCGCGTCGAATTGGTTGCCTGTGAAATCTGGTAAAGTGCAGCTTGCAAACGCTCGTTATATTTTCGCCCAGAATTGTCCGTTTTCCGTTTTTTCTGCGTCTTCTGGGAGGGCCCTCCCAGACTGGCCGAATGGGAAGATTCTACTTCTACGGGTTGGTGATCTAACTGTGTCGGTATTGGTGAACGGGGGGCGGTTTTGCGTTTGGGGATCATCCAATTCCTCATGCCTGGATGGAATTTGAATCGTACCGGTACTCTTATAGGATTCGCATTATTAAAGAAAGACAAACCTCTGGATGGGATTGATCGTTTCATTTTATGCCGTGCATGATTGGTTGTCAACTCATTTCAGCGATTGATTTCGAGGATAGCATGAAAATGACTTGAAAACTGCTACAATTACCCGGTAATCCAAGGTGTGCAATAGGTATGCCGAAATAAGGGAACGGTTCTGATGGTAAAAGTCGAATTTCATTGTCATACCATTTACTCAAAGGATAGCCTGATGCAGCCCGCGGCATTGGTTGAAACCTGCCGCCAAAAAGGTATTGACCGGGTGATCATCACTGACCACAACGAGATCATTGGAGCTCAGCTCGCGCAGCAGATCGATCCGCACCTGGTGATTGTCGGCGAGGAAATCATGACCACCTGCGGTGAGGTCCTGGCAGCGTTTGTGAGCGAACGGATTCCCCCCCACCTGACACCCGAGGACACGATTTCCCGGCTACGAGACCAGGGAGCGTTTATCGGCGTTTCGCACCCATTCGATCACCGCCGCAAAGGCGCCTGGCAGTTGGCCGACTTGTTGACGATTGCTCCCTACGTGGATGCCATCGAAACCTATAACGCCCGCTGCCTTGAGGAATCTCCCAACCGGCTTAGCCAGGCTTTCGCCGCACAGTATGGCTTGCCGGGGACGGTAGGCTCGGACGCTCACATTGCCTGGGAATTGGGTAGGGCAACTTTACGCTTACCGGATTTCGATTGTCCAGAGGACCTCTGCCTGGCGCTTGAGCAGGCACAGGTGAGCGGCAGCCTTTCCCCGGGTTGGGTGCATTTTATGTCCTTCGGAGCGCGTATGTGGAAGAAGGCCAGGGGGATCACCCCGGGACATCACAAATAGTTTTTCTCCGTGGTTCTTGACGGACACCTGTCCGTGGTTCTTGACGGATACCTGTCCGTGGTTCTTGACGGACACCTGTCCGTGGTTCTTGACGGAACGCGAAGGATGCGGTAAATTTGAGGTGCGGGGCGATGGCGGAATTGGCAGACGCAGCGGACTTAAAATCCGCCGAGGGAGACCTTGTGTGGGTTCAAGTCCCACTCGCCCCACTGACTGTCATACCAGGCAACCATTCGCTGGTATGTCTTCTTTTATCATCGGATGCCGCGACCTTTCCCTTACAATGCCTGATCCTGGAACCGCTACGCTCGTCTGCCCGATCTGCCACAAGGATGAGTTCGACCGCCTGGAGAATGGGTTCTTGATCAAGAAAACCGTCTTTGCTTGCCGGGAATGCCAAACTCGCCTGGAGCAGGCGGGGCAGGGGCGTAAAACTACTTTCCGTATCACGGCGGTTGGCCCGGAATATACAAATTGTGCAATCCTTTTCGATGGGATGCGCTGGTCTCCGCAGGAGCTGAACCAGGGTGAGGTTAGCATTTACTCCGATGCCGCTCTGGCGCGCATGGTCCAGGGCGATATCCCGGCCGAGATCCTCGCTGAGACTGAGGAGACTCCACCTTTCTCCCTGGATGAAGGCGAGCAATTAATCTTCGCCTTGAGCAACGTCTTCTTCTTTGAAGACCGTTTGTGGAAAACATCGCAACCCATCCGCTTCAGCTTCCGCGAGACCATCGGGCGTTGGCAGACGGTGAAGCGCCTGCCAGATCCACAACGCAGAGATTTGATTGAAACACTGGACACCGGCAACTTCTATATCAGCACACGGCGTTATAGCTTTACGGGGTTAAGCCATCATATTGATGAACCCTTCACAAAAATATCCCTCGTGCTTCCCTCCCAAAACGGCATCGGCATCTCACGGTCGAATTCGACAAAAATGGAGTATTACAAAGGGGGTTACTATTGGCCGTTGCTTGCGGCGGTAATCCGGGGGCTGATCCGCCGGTCGAGCAGCCCGATAGGTTCACCCGGGTAAACGCGGACAGGCGAAAAAATCAGACCCTTGTCGGAAACCTGCATATACGTCACAATTGCAGTGACAATTTGCATGGATGCGCATTGAAACCTCGAAAGGAGAATAGCACGATGACTGCTGGTTCTGCTACACCCGGGCTCAGGCGCTTTACGCCAACCCTGCTCAAACGTAAAATACCGGTTCCTTCTGACATCGAGATCGCCCAAGCCGCGGAGCTTAAACCGATCCTTCAGGTGGCAGAAGAGATCGGGGTTCTTCCCGAAGAACTCGAACTATATGGACCGTACAAGGCAAAAATCAAACTTGAGATCCTGGAGCGATTGAAGAATGCGCCGGACGGGAAATACATCGACGTGACTGCTATCACCCCAACGCCGCTTGGAGAAGGTAAAACCACCACGACGGTTGGCCTGAGCCAGGCGCTGGGCGCTCTTCTGGGTAAGCGGGTCTTTACCTGCATTCGCCAACCGAGCCAGGGTCCGACATTTGGGATCAAAGGCGGGGCTGCCGGAGGCGGCTACAGCCAGGTAATTCCGATGGAGGATTTCAACCTGCACCTTACCGGCGACATTCATGCTATTACGGCAGCCAATAACCTGCTGGCCGCTGCCATCGATGCGCGTATGTTCCACGAAAATGGGGTGTCGGACGAAACATTGTTCGACCGTCTGTGCCCGGTCGATAAGCAGGGGCGCCGGCGTTTCTCGCGCGGGATGCGCGGCCGATTGGAGAAACTCGGCATCTCGAAATCTGATCCGGAGGAATTGACCCCTGATGAGCGATCTCGTTTTGCTCGCCTGGATCTCGATCCGGCTACGATTACCTGGCGGCGGGTGATGGATGTGAACGACCGCTTTCTACGAGGAATCACCATCGGGCAGGGAGAAGAAGAGAAAGGTTTCACCCGTGAGACGGGCTTTGATATTTCAGTGGCCAGCGAAATCATGGCCATTTTAGCTCTCACCAGCGGCCTCAATGATATGCGCGAGCGCTTTGGAAACATGGTGGTGGGCATCAGCCGTGGGGGTGTGGCTGTTACGGCGGATGATCTGGGAGTGGCCGGAGCACTGGCCGTGCTGATGCGCGATGCGATCAAACCCAACCTGATGCAAACCTTGGAAGGGACGCCGGTTTTCGTGCATGCGGGGCCGTTTGCGAATATTGCACATGGCAACAGTTCGATACTGGCCGACCAGATCGCATTAAAGCTGGCGGATTATGTGGTGACCGAATCTGGGTTCGGCGCCGATATCGGCATGGAGAAATTCTTCGACATCAAGTGCCGCTATTCCGGGTTGGTTCCCAACGTCGTGGTGCTGGTTGCGACGATACGAGCGCTCAAGATGCACGGCGGGGGTCCGAAGGTGGTAGCCGGGAAGCCGCTCGCCGCAGCCTATACAGATGAAAACCTGGACTTGCTAGCCAAGGGGACACCCAACCTGGAACGCCACATCGAAACTGCCCGCAAGTTCGGCATCCCGGTGGTGGTAGCTGTCAACCGTTTCGCCACGGATACGCCCGCGGAGGTTGAATTGGTGCGCAAGACGGCATTGCAAGCAGGAGCGGAATCAGCAGTGGAGTCGAACCACTGGGAAGAGGGCGGAGCCGGGGCAGTGGAATTAGGCAAAGCGGTCATTGCAGCAGCCAACAAACCCTCTGATTTCCGCTTCCTTTATCCCGTGGATCTGCCGATCAAAGAAAAGATAGAGATCATTGCCCGTGAAGCCTATGGCGCCGAAGGAGTCGATTTCTCCCCGCTGGCCGAGGAACGCATCGAGGAATACACCCGGCTCGGTTTTGACCACCTGCCAATCTGCATGGCCAAGACCCACTTAAGTTTGACGTCCGACCCGAACATCAAAGGACGGCCGACAGGGTTTCGTATCCCGATCCGCGATGTGCGCGCTTCGGTTGGGGCGGGCTTTGTCTATCCGTTGGTGGGAAAAATGAGCACTATGCCTGGCCTACCTACTCGCCCGGCCTTCTTCGATATCGACCTGGATCCTGATACAGGCCAGGTAATAGGTTTATCGTAGCAAATGCAGTCGGAATCGAATCAAAAGCGCTCCCGGCCGGGAGCGCTTTTGATTCCTTCGATTGGCAGTTGGATTAAACAAAAGATAGCAGAAGCGGCGCCAGGGTTGATGGCAATTCGAAGTTGAACCACGTATCTCCATTTTTCCACGCCAGGTATCCAAAGACGGCGAGACAGCAGCAGCAGAGTAAAACAACAGCTAAAACGATGATGATGATCAGGGTGGTATTATTTTTTTTGGGTGGTAGGGGCGGCGGCACGGGCGCTGGTACAGGGTATTCCTGCACCGGACCGGGCTCAGGCGGGGTTGTAAAGTCTTGGGCCATATCTCCTCCAGGAGTTCATCAAAATGGTAGGTAGCGTGACTACCACCATCATAGCGGAAAATGAGAGGTTAGGCAACCGGTTTTGATCGCGAATATTCAATTCGTCCAACCAGATTCCGCTTGTGCGTCGACAGACATGCTTTTCTATAATAACGACTTAACGCATATTGTTCGAAAAGGGTATCATGCAGAAGGGGATGGTCAAAATTCCGGCGAATGCCAAGATAAACAGGCAGATGCCGATCACCGCAAACGCGAGATGTACCCAGCCCAGCACCAACCCTGCCGTTGCCAGGCCGTCTCCACCCAGGGCGCCGCCGCTCTGACGGATCTCACTCTTGGCCATGTAGCCGGTAATGACGGCGATGATTGCTCCCAGGGTTGGAACCAGGGTCCACCCGAGGATGCCCGCGACCAGGCTGACGATTGCCATCGTGCTGGTCTGTTGAATGGCAGACGGGGGGTACTGTTGGTACGGGGGTTGAGAAGACATTGTGACCTCCTGAATGGATCAATAGATGAATAGGTAGTGCGGATGGCAAGGAGCTAACCGGCTATATCCCGCACAAAGCATTAGGCTTGCGCCGTCATGCGGCGAGCCCGCCGCCAGAGAAGCCAGATCACCCAGGCGGTGATCAGGATCAACACACATGCCATCACCACCGGCACGATCACCGAAAGGATCGAGACCAGGGTTGAGATCAGGTCCTCCGCAATGCTGATCGGAATGTTGCCTGCACCAGCGGTTGTGGCGGTGATTGCCGGGCGGACTGCTGCGGATTTCACCACGTGCACACTCCCGGCGACCAGCAAACCTGCGCCCAAGGCTAACACCGGGTGAACGCTGCTGACGATGTTGGCGCTGGCAGCAAAAGCGATCGCTCCGGCCGTAGGCCGGATGAACGTCTGGATGACGTCATTGACGTGGTTGACGGCGGGGATTTTATCGGCAAAGAACTCAACCACAGACAGGACCAATAATAAACCGATAATCCACCAACTGGTGAGCGCGTCCCAGGGTGATTTCAATGTGATCAGGTGGGTAAAACGGGCCAGGAGGGATAACACCAACAATGGGATGTAGGCATTCAATCCCGCACTGGCGGAAAGCCCGAAGGCCGAAAAGATTCCGAAAAGATCCATGACCTCTTTCCTTCTATGTTTGTAGTTCGAGCCAGCGAACTATGTTACCCCGGCTCATCCCCATACCTTCTCTTCATCATATACGTAGAAGGCTCAATTTAGTGTCAGAATGGGCCAAATTGCTCTGCTGTATACATCCTCGGCAGTCATCTGTTGTATCATAAATTCTAGAATAGAAATGCCTGTGCCGAGGACGACGTTATGAGCACGTACGGTAACTACTCGTTCGCGAAGGTCTCCCGTCCGAGTTACAGATTGAAACCCGCCCACGTCCCCGTTAGTAAAAACCGCCCGAGATCCAGCAAGGATATTTGGAGCAGAGCAACCGAAAACCCGCCTACCAGAAACAGGCTCAGGGAGCGGAAGCTGTCGAAATTGTTTTCTTTCTTAAACAACATGACCAGCACAATTGTATAGATCAAGGAAAGGAGAAGCAAGACACTCAGGCTGCTGATCAACGCGATCGGGTAAAGGATTAATGGATTTCCGCTCAAGACCAACAAGTCGACTGCTGCGGCAACCAGCAGCACCCAACCGAGCTGACCCAAGTGCGCAAAAGCTGGCTGCGGCACCCAGTCCTTCCATACAGTTTGGTGGAAAGCCGGCGCCAGCACGGCCGCCATGGCCAGCCCCATGCCGGTGCCGGTCACCAGGCGCAACCAGTTCATGGGTGTATACACACCCGGTGTACCTGGTAAAAAATGCAGATAAGAATTCACTCCATCGAAGCCAAACGCTGAGATAAAGAAGACGAAGGGAATGGCCATCATCCATCCTGGAAAAGCGCCCTTCCGTCCACTCCTTGCCTGGTACGCCAATCCTACCAAGGCGCCCAAATACATCCCCGTACAGCGGGCGCACAATGGAAGCGCCCGCTTGTCTAGAAGAAACGAATGGCTGGCGATGCGGTGGCAGACCGAATAAGCGATAGCATCCATTTTACCGAGCAATCCGGGAGGCGTTTCGAGCAGCCAGATAACCGACAAGACCCCGGCGGCAAACCAGACCAGGTATTTCCAGGGTGGAGCATTGTGTTTCTGGGGAAGGGGGGCTTCCATAAGTGTCATCATTATAGAGGTTTCAGCAAGCGCTCGCAAGGGTAGATAAAATGGAAGTCGATCCAGGAAAGATTAAATTGACTTAATAGGTTCCGTAATAGAGATATTCCGACTTGACTTTGCTTTTGATCTATGGCAAAATACTAATGTGGTGAGAAACAAACCACCCAGCATAGCCATCCTAACGAAGAGGAGGTGGTGTCTGTCATGTCTGACTGTAAAAGTGTTAAACAGATGGCTGCGGTATCCCTCCTCTCGATCTTAAGGTAGGATGCCGCAGCAAAACGGAGTGCCGCCGGAAACGACGGCCTCCTATCCCAAATCCAAGTAGTGCAGAACTAATAAAGACCGGTCCTTCGGGACCGGTCTTTATGTTCTCCCCTGATTATCCATCACCCAGGCAAATCCCCAAACCTCGCGCGGTGATGATGCCATCGCCTTGCAGATCGACACGTTTCGACTCTGCCAGGGCTTCGTCCAGAGAAATATCCACCACCAGGCCATTCTGAAGCGCTACCATCCGCCCGAAGCCATGCCTGGCTGCCAGGCGAACCGCGGCTGCGCCATAGCGGGTTGCCAGCCAGCGGTCGAACGGAGTTGGGCTTCCCCCCCGTTGCAAATGCCCCAGAACGGTCACGCGTGCTTCGGTTTTGCAGTTCTGGCTGACAAAACTCGCCACCATCTGTCCAATTCCACCCAAACGAGGCGCCATGATCTCATCCCCGGTCATCCAGAAGACCTGCTGGTCTCCGGCTGGGCGGGCGCCCTCTGCGACCGCGATAATGCTGAACGGGGTTCCGCGAGCCATGCGGTCCCTCACCTTGACGCACACCGCATCCAGGTGAAACGGAATTTCGGGGATGAGGATGACGTCCGCTCCACCGGCTACGCCGGCATGCAGGGTTATAAATCCGGCGTCGCGCCCCATCAATTCCAGCACCATAACCCGGTGGTGCGATTCGGCGGTGGTATGCAGCTTGTCGATCGCATCTGTGGCCGTATTCAAAGCGGTATCAAAACCAAACGTAACCTCAGTGCCGTTGATATCGTTGTCGATAGTTTTCGGCACACCCACCACCGGGACGCCGCGGCGGAAAAGTTCCTCGGCGATGTGCAGCGTGCCATCCCCACCAACGACGATCAGGGCATCGAGATGAGCAGCCTGGATGGCGTCGATGACCTGTTCGGACACGTCCTCGAGGACGAGCTCCCCATTCCTCAGAACTTTTCGAGCGAAAGGATTCCCGCGATTGGCTGTGCCCAGGATGGTCCCTCCGCGCGGCAAAATCCCCCGCACCGCTTCCAGGGGGAGGGGAAAGACCCCGCCGGCGTCCAGGAAGCCGTCAAACCCGTCGCGCACACCCCACACCTCCCATCCATACTGCAGGACAGCGGTTTTGACGACAGCACGGATGACGGCGTTCAAGCCGGGGGCGTCACCTCCGCCGGTCAGGATGGCAATGCGTGTCATGGGCTAATTATAGTCTGGAGAGGCGTTCCTTGTTCACCCGCTAGCCACAGGTTATAATTTGGACAACCTATGTCCAACGAATCCGAACTCAGCGAACGTGAACGCGAAATCCTGCGACTGGTGGCCACGGGAGCGAGCAACAAGCAGATCGCGCAGCAGTTGTTCATCAGCACGAACACGGTGAAAGTGCATCTGCGCAATATCTTCGCCAAGATCGGGGTCGCCTCACGGACCGAGGCCACGTTGCATGCGATTCGCGAAGGTCTGGTGGCGAGTCCGGGGGGTGGGGTGGCGGTTGATGGAGGGGAGA
>JAQTMA010000100.1 GCA_028714615.1 Anaerolineaceae bacterium
TATAGGTGGATGGGTCCAGATCGGCAGACCCGCCCAGGAACATGGGGAGATGGGATGCGATTGCATTCATCACCTTCCCAGAGGCTACCCGGGTCGCCATGCCCTTTGCATCTGTGGGAAACTGGGGTAAATCCCTATCCCACCCGGCGGGCAATTCTCCCCGCATGATCAGTCTAAACTCTTCCGCTAGATCCGCATTGGCCAGTGCATACCGCTCAAATAACCGGTTCCATTGTTCTTCTGCCTGTTTTCCTTTCTGGATCGCTTTGCGGAAATGACGCAACACATCCTCAGGGACATAAAAATCCGGTTCGGTTGGCCAACCGAGGTTCTCTTTCGTCAGCTTTACTTCATCCGGACCGAGAGGGCTGCCGTGAGCTTCGTAGGTATCCTGCTTATTGGGTGAGCCGTACCCCAGGTGGGTACGCACCAGGATCAGGGAAGGCTGTTGCGTTTCCTGGCGGGCTTCCTGAAGGGCATGATCGATCGCATCCAGGTTATTACCATCGGCGACCGTCAGGGTCTGCCAACCGTAGGCTTGGAACCGCCTGACTACATCCTCAGTAAACGTGATATCCGTTCCAGCAGAGAGGGTAACTTTGTTATTATCGTAGAAGTAGATCAGCTTGCCCAGGTGAAGATCTCCAGCCAGAGACGCTGCCTCCGAACCAACGCCTTCCATCAAGTCGCCATCACTGACCAGGCCATAGGTGTAGTGATTAATGACCTCGTACCCTGTCCGGTTGTAGTGGTTTCCGAGAAAAGCCTCAGCGATGGCCATTCCGACTCCGTTTCCGAACCCTTGCCCTAGCGGCCCGGTGGTTACCTCTACCCCTGGAGTCAAGCCTTTTTCAGGGTGGCCCGGGGTGATGCTTCCCCACTGCCTGAATTGTTTGATGTCATCCAAAGAAACGTCGTATCCGCATAAATACAGGAGCGAATAGAGCAGCATCGACCCATGACCTGCAGATAAGATGAATCGGTCACGGTCAAACCATTGCGGATTCTTCGGGTTAAACTTGAGATATCGCGTCCACAATACATATACCATTGGAGCTGCATCCAGAGGTAATCCCGGATGCCCGCTGTTCGCTTTCTGCACGGCATCTACCGATAGAAACCGGATTGCATTCACACTCAATTGATCTACTTTCGTAGATATTATTTCTTGGATTGGTTCTTCTGTCACAGTTAAATCCCACCTTTACCATGGAATTTTGGATATAATTTATCATCTTGATATTTTATTTCCACCATTATTATAGCCCTGTTGTAAATTTTTGTAAGGAAATTAGCTCCCCGATGATTTTCTAAGATCGTCAGAATACTTGATACAATCAAGCATGGCTCCGTGATTTCAATCGGCGCCTGTCTACTATAAATTGGAGATCGCCTTGCTCACCGAAGACAACTTGATGCGCTGGATCCGCCTGGTTACTGCCACGATTGCCCGAGCGGCTGGGTTGCGAGTAGCTACCCTCTACTTTGATGCATTATTCTTACTCGACCAGACGTTGGAAACGTTAGTCGGTTTGAAAGCCGACCTGCTCAACAACCTGGATGAAGAAGGACTAATCTCTATCCTGACCGGACCCGACGGTCTGGATACGGATCGCCTCCAGTTGGTTGCTGACCTGACGAAATCACAGGCGGATGTGTATGCAGCCCAGGGGATGGACGAGGAAAGCGTCTGGCGTTATCAGCGCGCCTTGAATTTTTATCTCGCGGTGATGCAACAAGGTGGACCCCTCCGCGCTGAACCTCCTTATCCGGAGATACTCGAGCTATCCCAGTTACTCACTGCCAGGCTACCTCCAGCAACGTTATTCGCCTTGTTTGATTATTTCGACTCAGTCGGGCGATTCGATCAGGCTGATTTAGCCCTGGACCGTTTGATGACAATTGTCGCTCCCCAGGACGATTTAGCCCAAACCGCCCGCGAATTCTATCAAGAACTGCTGTTGAAGCCGGACCTCGATTTAAATGGCGGGGGTATTTCCCGTGAACAGGTGTTGCATCGCCTCGATAAACTGTCCAACAACCCATGACCCGCTTATCGATCGCATGCTTCATTAGCGCGCATGGGTACGGTCATGCTGCCCGCGCTTGTGCTGTTTTAGAGGCTTTGCAACAGCACATACCCGATTTGCATGTTGAGATCTTTACCCAGACGCCTGCCTGGTTCTTTGAAGAATCCTTGCCTGGACCATTTGGATACCATCCAACCGATACTGACGTGGGGATGGCGCAGAGTTCTCCATTGCAAGAGGACTTGCCGGCCACTTTAGCACGCCTGGCAGCCTTCCTGCCCTTCCACCCTGGCCGGGTTGAAGCCCTCGCCCGCCATTTGGTCGAAATGTCCTGCCGGTTGGTACTTTGCGATATTGCTGCTCTGGGCCTGGCTGCCGCCCGTAAAGCTGGCATACCTGCTGTTTTGCAGGAAAACTTCACCTGGGATTGGATCTATCGCGCCTATCTATCAGATTCCCCAACTCTTTCCGGTCCGATCGATTATCTGCGCATTCAATATCTGCAAGCCGACATCCACATCCAAACCGAACCGGTCTGTGTCCATTCCCCTCGCGCCGATTTCATCGCCGGCCCGGTCTCCAGGCTGCCTCGCACTCCCCGGGAGGAAACACGTAGCCGCTTAGGTTTACCCTCTGGTAACCAGGCTGTTCTGGTGACCATGGGCGGAATCACCGCCGGTGAGAAAGATTGGAGTATCCTTCCAGAAAAAGAAGGCCTAACCTGGATCATCCCAAGTGGTTCCGAGCAATTGGAACGGATGGATCGGCGTGGAAATCGTTTGCTTCTCCCCAACCATTCACACTTCTACCATCCTGACCTGGTCTACGCCTGCGATGCCATCGTTGGTAAAGCTGGCTATTCTACCGTGGCCGAAGTATATCAGGCTGGGAAACCGTTCGCATTCTTATCCCGACCACGCTTTCCGGAATCCCAAGTGCTTGCGAATTTTATTCTTGAAAAAATGAGCGGATTCGAGTTGCGTGAAACGGAGCTGCACGACCCTGGCTGGGTAGAACGCTTGCTCGGTCTCACCCACGCTCCTCAGCCTGCTCCAATGGAAATGAATGGGGCTGATTCAGTCGCCGTTTTTATTGCGAGCTTGATTTAATGATGGAAATCATTCGCCAATGCCCATCTTGTCGCTTGCGCTTCCCTGCATCGCAAGCCTTCCCTTCTGAGTTTCCTTGCCCGCACTGCGGCAAACCGACCCAGGTTGCCAGCCCCACTTACCAGACTCCTAAGGTTCTGGTTGAGCTCGGGACACCCACCGGACCGGCGGTAGAAGCCTTGCTGGATAATATCCGTAGCGCCTGGAATGTTGGGGCCATGTTCCGCACTGCCGACGGCGCCGGGCTAAGCCGTATGCATCTTTGTGGTGTGACTTCCACTCCGGACAATCCGAAAATATCCAAGACAGCCCTGGGCGCGGAGTTTTCTGTCCCATGGAGCTTTCACCCGGACGGCCTGCAAGCCGCCTGTGAACTGAAATCCCTTGGGTACCGCCTTTGGGGATTAGAAGGTGGCGAGGAAGCCATCTCTCTCTTTGAGGCGGCTCGAGCGTTGGATAACCGTCCAATAGCCCTGGTGGTTGGCAATGAGCTTTCTGGTATCGATCCAGGCATCCTGGCTGAATGTGAGTGCGTGATTGCTATCCCCATGCAGGGTTTCAAGCGCTCGCTCAATGTTGCCATCGCATTCGCGATTGCTGCCTATACGCTCAGATTCCATTCGTAAGGTGGGCGCCTTGTCCGCCATATTATTTGGCGGATAGGGATGTCCGACCTACGGTTTCCTACCCTGTATGGTCTTAATTTAATTGACGGTTTCATCAATTTGCTGTACACTCAACCTCCGGATCACGCACAACCTCACCAATCCGTCAAATCTCTCATTCTTTCGTCCTCTTAGCGAGACCCCCAGCATGGATGCCTCCGGTACGGTAGATCTGCACGCCACTATGACAACCAACCGTTTGCTCGGTTTATGGCGCCTGGCAAAAGGTTTCCGTCTACCATATTTAGGCGCAACCCTCAGTCTGGGAATATCGGCAACTTCAAAGACCCTCACGTATCTGTTGCTGCGTTATTTCATCGACCAGGTCCTCTCTCCTCGGCGGTACGATCTGCTGCCCTGGATCGCGTTGGGTTTTATTGGCCTCGCCTGCTTCGAAGGAGCATTCAGCTTTGCCAGCGGCCGGTTAGCTGCCCAGGTGGCAGAAGGGATCACCCGGCGTCTGCGGAATTACTTGTTTGATCATATTCAACGTTTAAGTTTTGCTTACCACTCCGAAACCCCAACCGGTGAGCTGATCGAACGATGCACCTCGGATGTCGATTCCGTGCGCCGCTTTTACGCCGAACAGGCCATCGGCGCAGGCCGCATCGTGCTCCTGTTTCTGATCAACTTCATTGGTCTGCTCAGCCTGGATGGTAAACTGGCCTTCGTCTCCATTGCAATCCTTCCACTCACTTTAATCTCCTCCTACCTGTTTTTTAAGCGACTTACCAAGGTATACGAAGCGTATCAAGAACAGGAGGCCATTCTCTCTACGACCTTACAAGAGAACCTGTCCGGAGTGCGGGTCGTCAAGGCTTTCGCTCGACAGGATTACGAGCGTTTTAAGTTCGAAAAGGACAATTGGGAGAAATACAAGCGGGGTAGACAATTCTTTACCTTGCATTCCTTCTTTTGGCCGGTTTCCGATACATTGTGTGGTTTTCAATTGTTAGCCGGTTATTTGATCGGTGCACAGATGGCGATCCGTGGAGAGATCTCTATCGGAACCTACCTCGCCTATGCAGGATTGGTGATCTGGATCATCTTCCCACTCCGTAACCTGGGTCGGCTGATCGTGCAGATGTCCACCGGATTGGTTTCCTACCAGCGTGTGGCTGAGATTTTGAAGCAAAACCGCGAGCCATTGGAAGAAGGCCAATTATCGCCTTCCGGGAACGTTCAAGGCGGCCTGGTATTCAATGGTGTCAGCTTTGCTTACGAAGACAACAACCCGGTGATTAAAGATATCTCTTTCCTTTGCAAACCTGGCCAGGTGGTCGCTCTGCTGGGTTCCACCGGTTCCGGGAAAACCACCCTGGTCAACTTACTGCCGCGTTTCTACGAGTACACCGGCGGAAGCATTACTTTGGATGGGGAGGAACTGAATCATTACCCCCGCTCTTATCTGCGCAAGCAAATCGGCATCGTCGAACAGGAACCCTTCCTGTTTTCGAGATCGATCCGTGAAAATATCACCTATGGCGTTGAGCGCCAGGTTACGGATGCAGAAGTAGAAGCGGCTGCCCGTTCCGCAGCGATCCATGAGGTGATTGCTTCCTTTCCTGAAGGATATCAGACGATGGTAGGCGAGAAGGGGGTCACCCTGTCCGGTGGACAGAAGCAAAGGGTCGCCATCGCGCGTACTCTGCTGAAGGATCCGCGCATCCTGATCCTTGACGATTCAACTTCTTCGGTGGATATTGAGACAGAGGGACACATCCGTGAAGCCCTGGAAAACCTGATGCGGGGTCGCACCACCTTTATTATTGCTCACCGCATTCAGAGTTTGATGAATGCGGATCTGATCCTGGTATTTGATCGAGGTCGGATCGTGCAGCGCGGCACCCACACCGACCTGCTCGCGCAAACAGGAATTTATCGACAAATCTACGATATTCAGACCCGCATTGACCTTGAGCTGGAAGAGGAAATGAGTCGTGTCAGTTCAGATTGATTTCGAAGAAGAGGAATATGCAGCTCGGATAAACCAGAAGACATTCAAACGGATTCTGGGATTATTAAAGCCGCACTGGCATTGGGTTGCTGGCTTCCTGGTGATGGTTACCTTCGTCTCGATTCTTGACGCTTATTTCACCTACTTATCCAAGCAGATTATCGATACCGGTATTTTGCCGGGGAACATGGATGCTGTCACCCGCATTCTGATCCGTTATGCAATCCTGATCATCGTGCAAGCGGCTTGCGTGCTCGGCTTTATTTTCCTGGTCGGTTTATTAGGTGAGCGCATCCGTTACGATCTGCGCCGGAAGATGTTCAACCACTTACAAGACCTGTCGCTCTCTTACTACAGCCGCACTCCGGTAGGTTGGATCATGGCGCGGGTTACCTCCGACTCGGAACGTGTCTCGGACTTGATGACCTGGGGCCTCTTGGATTCAACCTTCGCCGTAATCAACGTCTTTACCGCAGCCTATTTTATGTTCTTAATCCAGTGGCGGTTGGCGCTGCTCGTGGTGGCGATACTCCCCATTCTTCTATTTGTGGCCATTCAATTCCGCCGGCGCATCCTCTTCCAGTTTCGCCTGGTTCGCAAGGTCAATTCGAAGATCACCGGTGCCTACAACGAAAGCATCAGTGGGGTGCGCGTGGTGAAAGCGCTTTGCCGAGAAGAAGAAAACTTGCGGGAGTTCAGCGGCTTGACCGGGCAGATGTACAAAGCCGGATATCGAGCTGCCTGGCTATCTGCCCTCTTCCTTCCAACGGTGCAGATCATCAGCGCATTTGCTCTGGGCGGCGTCGCTTGGTTAGGCGGTTGGCAAACCAGTGTGGGACTGATCACTATCGGTGGTATCCAGGCTTTCGTTAGTTACATTACCTCCATGATGTGGCCCATCCAGGACCTGGCGCGGGTATTCGCTGAGATGCAACATTCCCTAGCCTCCGCCGAGCGCATTTTTTCATTAATCGATTCCGTCCCGGATGTCCGTGACCGTCCAGGCGCTCTCGATCCCGGCAGTCTGAGGGGAGAAATTGAGTTTGACAATGTCTCATTCTTCTATGAGGAGAAAAAGGCCGTTCTCTCAAACTTCAGCCTGAAAGTCCATCCTGGTGAAACCATAGCTCTCGTCGGTCCGACAGGAGGCGGTAAAACGACCATCGTCAACCTGCTCTGCCGGTTTTATGAACCCAATCGTGGGCGCATCTTGATCAATAAGCTTGACTATACGAAAATTCCCGCCCGCGCCATCCAATCCCGCATCGGAGTTGTCCTGCAGACGCCCCACTTGTTCTCCGGATCTATCCTGGAGAATATCCGTTACGGTAAATTGAAAGCCTGGGATGAAGAGGTTATCCAGGCATCCAAACTGGCTGGCGCACACGATTTCATTACCACCCTGGAAAAGAGTTACGAGACACAGGTTGGCGAAGGAGGCAACTTGCTCTCTGTTGGTCAGAAACAACTGATCAGCCTGGCGCGTGCCGTCCTGGCGAAACCCGAGATCTTCATTATGGACGAAGCCACCAGTTCTGTAGATACGCTTACCGAATCGCTCATCCAACGCGGCATGGAAGTGCTGATGGAAGGCCGCACCAGCTTTATCATCGCCCACCGCCTCTCTACCATCCGCCGAGCAGACAAGATCCTGGTCATCGAGGGTGGCCGCATCTCCGAGCAGGGTACGCACGCCGAGCTCTTACGCCTGCGTGGACACTACTACCGCTTGTATACGCAGCAATTCCGCCACCAACGCGAGTCTGAATATGATCCATTCCAGGCCAGTGACCAGCCCGAAACCCCTTTCCTGGCCTGAACATCGTACTCCAGGCGCCAACGCCCATCTGTGTCTTGCTTCTCGCATATGATCGCGAGGGCTTCCTGCAGCCGCGGGTCATTCCCGTAACCCAGTGCGACCAGGGCTTCGACGTTCTGTAGTAGATCCGTGACGTAAAAAATGGGGGATCCGAATTTCCACCCGTTCCGGCTGGGTTTATCGCCAATCCGAGTCGGGTAATTCACCATAGCGGGGGTACCGGCTAATCGGAGGTCTTCTTTCTTACTCAGCTTCCATGGCTTCTTTAGCGGCTTTCTTCGTCTGCTTGCCGCGTTCGTCGGTATTCAAAATCCGCTTACGGATGCGGTAGTTTTGTGGGGTCACTTCTAAGAGTTCATCATCAGCCAGGTACTCAATCGCTTCATCCAGGCTCATGTTGCGCGGAGGAGTCAGGCGCACCATAATATCCGCATTGGATGAGCGCATGTTGGTCAAATGTTTCTTCTTACAGACATTAATGGGGATGTCGCTTGAACCGCGTTGAGTCTCACCCACAACCATGCCCTCATAAATCTCAACACCCGGTCCAATGAACAGCATCCCACGATCTTCAGCATTCTTCAAGCCATAGCTCGTTGTGACCCCATCTTCCCAGGCTACCAGCGAGTTCGTGTTTCTCGAAATAATTGCTCCAGCGAAGGGTTTATATCCATTGAAAATGGTGTTCATGACGCCGGTTCCCCGGGTGGCGGTTAAGAACTGGTAGCGGAATCCCAACAAGCCGCGCGTTGGAATGATGTAGGTCATATGCACCGTATTGTCGTTGGCATTGATCATTTCGATCATCTGCCCGCGGCGTGGCCCCAGCATCTCTACCACAGTTCCAGCAGTATCGGGACTGGTTTCGATGTGGAGTTCTTCAAACGGTTCTAGTAACTCGCCGTTGGCGCCTTCTTTGAAGATCGCCTCCGGGCGGGAAACCTGGAATTCGTAGCCCTCACGCCGCATCGTCTCGATCAGGATCGCCAGGTGCAGCTCGCCGCGTCCTGAGACCAGGAACGTATCCATCGCGTCTGTTTCGGCTACGCGCAGTGCTACGTTGTGGCGCAATTCTTCAAATAATCGCTCGCGCAGTTTCCGTGAGGTCCCCCAACGCCCTTCTCGACCATTAAAAGGCGAGGTATTTACCCCAAAGGTCATCCGTACCGTCGGTTCTTCCACCGTGATTTGGGGCAAAGCTACCGGATTCTCCGAATCCGCGATCGTTTCACCGATGGCGATCCCTTCCAAGCCTGCCAGGGCTACGATCTCACCCGCATCGGCGGTCTCGACTTCGATCTTTTCTAGCCCTTGATGGACGTACAGATATCTTACCCGTTCGGGGACAATCGTTCCATCTAGTTTAATCCGCGCCACGATCTGACCTGCAGTCATGCGCCCGGCGAAGATGCGTCCCAAGGCAGTGGTTCCGCGGTAATCATCGTACCCCAGGTTGGTCACCAACATCTGCAGCGGCGCCTCAGGATCAACATGAGGAGCCGGGATGTGGCGTAAGATTGCTTGAAAAAGTGGTTGTAGATCGGGACCCAATAGGTTCGCATCTGTACCTGCCTGGGCAGTCAAGGCATTGGTATAAATAATCGGAAAGTCCGCCTGGCGATCATCTGCTCCCAATTCGATAAACAGATCGAAAGTCGCATTGACCGCGTGATCCGGATCGGCGTCCCGCCGGTCCATTTTGTTGATCACCACAATGGCGCGGTGTCCCATTTCCAGAGCTTTCTTCAATACGAAACGGGTTTGCGGCATGGGACCTTCCGCCGCATCGACCAGGAGGAGCACGCCATCCACCATATTCATGACCCGTTCAACCTCCCCCCCGAAGTCGGCGTGCCCGGGAGTGTCAACGATGTTGATCTTGACCGGTATGTTCATTTCCGGATCAGGGATGGTAATTGCGGTGTTCTTCGCCAGGATCGTTATTCCCCGTTCACGTTCCAGGTCATTTGAATCCATCACGCGCTCGGTCACCTGTTGATTTTCACGGAATACGCGAGCTTGCCGGAGCATCCCATCGACCAACGTTGTCTTCCCGTGGTCAACGTGAGCAATAATGGCTACATTCCGTAAATCTTTTCTTTCAGTCAACATAACAAAATCCTCTTCATACAAAGCGACCTCGAACCAGAAATGGTCGAGGTCGTTCGGCCAACGTGTTGGTTAATCTTACCAGATTGGTGTCTTTTTGGGAAGATGGGAACAAATGGGAAGCGGTGTGATTATTCTCCTATTTTCATCCAATTTTGATATAATTGGAACAAATATGCTGTATTAGAAAGAAGTTATGGACGCACTTTCTGGGTCTCTTGAACGAGTTACCTTTTACAACGTAGAAAATGGCTACAGCGTTGTTCGCCTGCGTCCAGAGCACCGCAGCACACCTGGCGCCAATCGCGAAGGCCTGGTTACGGTCGTCGGCAATCTCCCTCAACTATCCCCCGGTGAGTTCCTGCGCCTCCGCGGCAAATGGGAAAACCATCCGCAACACGGATTGCAGTTCGTCGCCGAGTTCTGTGAACAGACTCTCCCTGCCACTACCGAAGGCATCCGCCGTTATTTGGGCTCAGGCTTGATTAAAGGCATCGGTCCGCGGTTGGCTGAACGCATCACCGCCCATTTCGGCGATCAGACCTTCGACATCATTGAAAACCACCCGGACCAACTCCATCGAGTTCAGGATATCGGCGAAAAACGGCTGGGGTGGATCCTGACGGCCTGGGTCGAGCAAAAACAGATCAAAGAGATCATGTTTTACTTGCATTCCCACGGTCTGAGTACCAACCTGGCCATCAAAATATTTAAAGAGTACGGTGATCGTTCACTGGATGTGATCCATGAAGATCCCTATCGCCTGGCCCGAGATATCACGGGTATCGGCTTCAAGACAGCCGATAAGATTGCCAAAGCACTTGGCTTGCCCCACGACCACCCTTCGCGCATTGAAGCTGGGGTCATCTTTTGCCTGAATGAGATGAGCAATAACGGGCATGTTTACTCACCTCAAATGGAGTTGGTTGCGAAGGTGACCGAGTTGCTCGAGGTTCCTCCCGATCTGGTCGTTCCTGCACTCGACCGTCTCAACCTGGATGATCGCATCCGTCTGGATCTGCTGCGCCAGACTGTCCCGAGTGGAGGACAGGTGCTCCGCGAACAATCAGCCGTATACCTGACCCCCTTTTACCACGGAGAGACCAGCGTCGCCGAAAAATTGGCTGCTCTCGCAAAAACCTCGATTTCTCGCTTGGGAAACCTGGTCATCGATTTCACCACGCCGGGTTTCGCCCCAAGCCAACCTCTTTCGCTCGAGCAAGAAACTGCTATACGCACCGCGCTAGCCAGCCAGGTTTCTATCCTGACCGGGGGACCAGGCACCGGAAAGACCACCACGATCAACACCTTGATCGCTATCCTGGAGAAAAACCATAAGCGCTATGCCCTGGCTTCGCCAACCGGCCGTGCTGCCAAGCGCCTTTCGGAAGCCACCGGCAAACCCGCATCGACCATTCACCGGCTTCTCGAGTTCTCGCCGGGTAAAGGTTTCGGGTACAACCTGGAGAATTCCCTTGATCTCGATTTGCTGGTCATTGACGAAGTTTCGATGCTGGACCTGCTCTTAGCCAATCACCTTTTAAAAGCAGTCAAACCGGGTACCCATCTATTATTAGTCGGTGATGTCGATCAACTGCCTTCGGTCGGCGCGGGAGACGTGCTCCGCGATCTGATTGCCAGCGGCATTGCGCCAGTAACCCGGTTGGCGCTCATTTTCCGGCAAGCCTCCGGTTCCCAGATCATCACCAATGCTCACCGCATAAACCTGGGTCAGGCACCACTTTTTACCACAACGAACCACGATTTCTTTTTATTTCCTGCCGAGACTCCTGAAGATGCAGCCAGGTGGGTCTACGCAGTCGTAAGCGAGCGCATCCCCCATCGCTTCAAACTGCACCCGATGGATGATGTTCAGGTCATTTCTCCGATGTATCGGGGAGCAGTCGGTGTTGATGCGCTCAATTTGGGCTTGCAAGCATTATTGAATCCTCCGGAGTCTCATAAAGCCGAACATACCCTGTATGGACAGACCTTCCGGGTGGGCGATAAAGCCATGCAAACCCAGAATAACTACGATAAAGAGGTTTACAACGGTGACATCGGCCGGGTAGCCGGGATATCGCTCGAAGATCATTCGTTAACTATGACCTTCGACGGCCGCCTGGTGACGTATGATTGGACCGAAGCGGATCAATTGGTACTGGCTTACGCCATATCCGTCCATAAAGCTCAAGGATCCGAATTCCCGGCAGTCGTTCTGCCTATCGTTACTCAGCATTATTTAATGCTCCAGCGCAATTTACTATACACTGCCGTAACTCGCGCTCGCAAGTTGTGTGTGTTGGTTGGGGATCGTCGCGCCATCCATATCGCCGTCCAGAATAACCGCGTCGCAGGCCGCTATACCGCTCTGGATATACGTCTCCGTGCGCAAACTCGCCAGGCTTAACCTCGACAAGGTTTGAAACCTTGTCAAGGTTAGCTCTTGACGCCCTCAGCGCGAGAACTTCTCTCGTGTTCGGCGAAGGCCCAATGCTTCACGGCGTGAGGGGGCGCTCTTCCCTGGGTGGCCAAAGGCCTTCTGAGCAGCGGTTTTACCCGGTTGCTAGGGAGTATAATGGGCAACGATCAACCCCGAAACATACCGGATTTACCGCACCCCATCTCTTGCCCGCATAACCGTGACCCTTCTTCGCTGGTTTACCACGCTGGAAACCCCTCCGGCAAACTCACAAAATATCTCGCATGTCCTTCTGGACGGTGTCGGCGTAGGCCTGGCTTCTGCAGCCACTCCCTTTTTACCAGTTTTCCTTGCTCGTCTGGGAGCCAGCAATTTTCAGGTCGGCTTGCTCACTTCCATGCCGGCCATCACCGGATTATTCCTGGCCATGCTTATCGGGAATTTCTTACAGACCAGGCGCAACATCATCCCCTGGTTTGCCACATCGCGCTTCTTGAGCCTGGCAGCTTTCACACTGACCGGATTGGTCACCCTGTTCATTGCACCGCAGCATGCCGTTTATGCCATTTTACTAATATGGGCTTTAGCCACATTCCCTCAAACCGTTATCAGCATCACTTTCTCCGTAGTGATGAATGCTGTAGCAGGCCCCACAGGACGCTTTGAGTTACTCAGCCGGCGTTGGGCTATCATTGGAATGGTCACTGCTACCGCAGTTTTCCTGGCGGGACAGGTGCTCACCAGGCTCAGTTTCCCTTTCAACTACCAGATCGTTTTTATCGGACTTTCATTTGGAGGTTTGCTCAGTTACTATTCCTCCCGCCAGATTCGCCTTCCTGATAATTCCGTCCACGCCTCTGGTAATCATTCAATTTTCAAACAACTCAAAGAGAATATTCACCAGGTCAGGCAGGAGAAACCATTCCTACGTATCGTTGCCCGGCGGTTTGTCTTCTTAACCGGGACGACCCTGGGCATTCCACTTTTTCCGCTCTATTTCGTTCACGTTCTGCATGCCTCGGATGCCTGGATCGGTCTCTTCAGTACTGCCCAGACTGCTTTGCTGGTCTTTGGTTATTTCTTTTGGTCGCGCCAGTCGCGCAAACACGGCTCGCGTCGGGTACTCCTGATCGCTACCCTGGGGATGTCATTCTACCCGGCGCTGATTGCATTAACCCAGCACCAGATGATCATTGCTCTGATTTCCGCCATATCAGGGATTTTTCAAGCGGGGATAGACCTGGTTTTTTTCGATGAGCTGATGAAAACCATCCCTGACCAGTATTGCCCCTCTTTCGTGTCATTTGATCAGAGCTTGCAATATTTATCAGCCATCGCAGCTCCTTTATTAGGCGCTTTGCTTGCCGACCGCATTGGTATTAGCGGTGCATTAATTGTAAGCGCCGCCCTCCGTCTGGTGGGATTCATTTGGTTTGCCTTGGGAAAGACTACACGAACAGTCTCACAGCAGACCTTACCATCTGTAAAAATTGAAATCGGCTAATGCATCCTATAATTGCCCAATTTCAGTCTTAATCGGGTACAATAGCGCTTAACTTATCAGTATTCAGATTAACTGTTTCAATAGAATTTCCACCAAGATACTAAATTCCCGAAGGTCATCTATCCTCTCCCATCTGCGGCGTTTCTGGCGTATCGCCGTATGGATGATTTTAGGGAAACCTTGTCATCGATTTCGTAAAATCCCGTACCCATCTATTTTTACCGGGGTTATAGCAAACGGGCTGGCCGGTATCAGAACCGTGCCAGGTATTTCTTCGAACCGTTCTTGAGTACCCGCGTAGAACGAAAACATTCTGGAGGTTCTGTATGAAGACTAAAGCACCGCAACCAGTACACCATCAAATTAATGGTATCCAAACGACACCCGTGGCAATCATCGGGATGGCCTCGATTTTCCCACAGGCCAATACCGTGGAAGAGTATTGGGACAATATCGTCAAGAAGGTTGATTGTGTCGTCGACGTTCCACCTTCTCGTTGGAGCATCGATGATTATTACGATCCTAACCCGGCAGCCCCTGATAAAAGTTATTGCAAACGGGGAGGATTTATTCCGGATATCGATTTCGATCCGCTTGAATTTGGCTTGCCTCCCAATATCTTGGAAGTCACAGACGTCACCCAGTTACTTTCTCTGATCGTCGCCCGCGATGCGCTGGAAGACGCCGGTTTCAATTCATCCCATGATTTTGACCATGCCATGACCGGCGTGGTACTAGGATTTGTCGGCGTCGGATCAAAACTATATAACCCATTGATGACTCGCTTACAATACCCGGTTTGGGAAAAAGTTCTGAGAAGCTATGGGATTGCCGACCAGGACGTTCAGGGTATTGTCGATAGAATTAAATTAGCCTACGCTGCGTGGGAAGAAAATGCCTTTCCGGGTACCATCGGCAACGTCATCGCCGGACGGATTGCCAACCGCTTTGATTTAGGCGCTGTCAATTGTGTCGTGG
>JAQTMA010000101.1 GCA_028714615.1 Anaerolineaceae bacterium
TATGTCCGAGAACGAGAAGATCTATATGCGCGACGCGGCCTACATGGTGGCGATCGCCCGCGTCAGCAAAGCGATGGAGCTGCGCGGCTGGCTATAAGATTAGCAGATGAATCAAAAACAGCGCGGCATGAACGCCGCGCTGTTTTTCTTTAATTGAAGATCAGATCCGGCGGTCGTTTGTCACCTGGAAACGACAATTATGTTTCCATCCGGAAGTCTCTATTTCCTTTCGAATATGCAACGATCATCTCGGCGCTTGTCTCACCTCGATTCATGGCATTGTGAAAGACACCCGAAGGGATGATGAGGGTATCGCCAGCCACCATCTCAATCGATTCATCTCCAATCGAGTGTGTCAACTCTCCACAAAGGAGATGGAGGATTTCCTCACAGCTATCATGACAGTGTCTGGGATTCGATTTTCCTTCTCTGATGACTACTCGCCCTATAGTGATATCGCTACCTGTGAGAACGGCGCTTGCCAACCATGTCAGGGTTCCCCAATCTTCTACGACAGTATTAGCATTCGATTGGTTTTTCGATCTAAATTGGTTATTCATCCAATCCCATCCTTGCTAGGGTTATCTGGCCCTAGCAATATTCGCTTGCCAGGGCCTTCGGCAAAGGCTTCAAAAACCCGCGTTACCTGCCAAGCTTGTTGGAGAGTTCCTTTCGAGGGGGGTCGGTTTTCTAATATTGATCGGGCAAACTCGTTGACCTCATTGTAATAACCAAGCAGGAACAGTCCCTTGTTGTAAAGTTGGCCTAACGAAAACTCGGGGTCCCATACTGCGGAGGTTTGTTCTGGTATTCCCGTATAGAAACTTGGGAAATCGCCATATCCCAATGGAGGTGTACGATGAAGTGTCACACGAGTGTTGTTTTCCACCGCAATGTGTTGCCCTCTATTGGAGATGATCGTTGTTCGTTCTATACCGCTATTCCATGAAGCCCCGTTCGTCAGAGCGATTGAGGCTATGGTACCGGATGCGTAATGGAAAGTCGCAAGGCCTGCACCATTGTTGCTTCGTTCATAATAAAGTGATTCTGGCAGGCCAAGCAGGTAGACTAAAAGAGAAACCGGGTGACAAATGTGGTCAAGAAAACCTACAACAGAATTCGCCCTTGTGTTTTGGAAATAGTCCGTCAACTCTTCCACTGAAGGGACATACAGTGGATATTGGAGGGTCACAAGGTTAGGTTCCCCAAAATCAGGTGATTTCATCAATTCATACGCCTTCTCGTTGGCAGGGGAAAACATCTTTTTCAAGCCTACGACAACATTCTTCTTGGTAGAATTAGCAGTTTTCTGCATACGTACTATCTCTGCACAGGAGGCTGCAGGCGGCTTTTCTATCCAGACATGACATCCGGACTTAAGACAATCAACGGTTAATTGCGGATACTGCGGACGTCCTCGATCATCATATCCGGTGCAGATGAATACGGCATCCAGATTCGCGTTATCCACCATCTGATGATAACTAGAATACACCGACCTAACACCGAACTTGGCAGCAAATGCCTCTGCCGTTTGAACATTTAGATCGCATACTGCAACCAGATTCACCGGGGCAAACTGAAATACTGGATACAGATTCCGAAACGAATGAGAACCACAACCAATGAAGCCGGCATTGATCTCGGGCTCGTCCACGGTCTTGCCCTTGAAACTTATGCGCATAGTTCCTCCTTCCAAAGGTTTACCATTTTGGTTCGATTCATTTCGAAAGCATTTTATAAGCCGATCACAGTTTTCTCGCCATGTATAGCTCTGACCTTCGGCTCTATACTGACAGTTTTCCCATGCAGCGTGACCTCCAACCGCTCTATCTCCAGCCAGCCTTCTTCCAAGCGGATAATCAGCTCGCTGCCCTTTACAATCAATGCGCCCCAACCGGTGGCCGTGGAGAAGAATACTTTGAATGGGTCGATCTCGAGGCGTGGATTGAGGTAGAGCGCCTTCTCGGGAATGGAGTAACGAAAGCCCGACAATGCGATCAGTAAGCCGTAACTCGCCATGGCTCGGGCATAATAGTTCCCACATTCATATTCATTCCAGGGGTTGCGAGCCAAGCCGTCATACCGGCTGCGTAATGCTTTTACTATCGTTAGACCTTCGTCAACCAACCCTTCAGCAATCATATGTGCAGCCGCCTGGTATTCGATGCCCGTCCAGACTTCATCTGAATAGACGAACGGCAAGGTGGGTTTTCTACCATTCGGCCAGGTGCACAGTAGTAGCCCTGGTTCATCGCCGATGGCGTAGCCTGGGCGTTGTGGATTGGCATGACCCCATAACGAAGCCTTGAAGTTATATTGGAAAATGGCTTTGAGGTTTGCTCGGATGTGGTCTTCGTTTTGAGTACTCTTTACGCCGCACAACCTAGCCATCCATGCTCCAAAAACGCCGTCGGTGATGCAACCCGTACCATATTGATATTTGGGCCCTTCTTCGATCAGCAACTGGTATTCTTCTGGATTAACCTGGCGCAGAGCTTCCAACTTTTCGTCAGAAGGCGAAGCGCGCAGACCCTTCAGCATGACTTCTTGCTCAAAATACTCCCCATTGAACAATCGTTCGTCCAGGTATCGAGCGCCTTTCTGTCCTAGTTCTTCATAGAATTTCACATCCTGCGGGCACGCGGCATCCCAAGCTAACCTCGCCATTGCCGCCAGCGCGCCAAGATAGAATCCGGTGCACATACCGTCGGGTCCCCAGAACTCGATATCGTAGGTATTATGATGGGGCTCCATTAAGACACCCTGGTGATTTGGGTCCCAGTACTGGATGCAAAAATCCATGCTTCGTTTTGCCAGTGGGTACATTTCGTGAAGCCAATCTTTATCGCCTGAGATCTGCCATTCACGGTAGACTTTCATGATCCCACCCAACTGTCCATCTGCGGCTGGATGAAACGTATGCGAAGTTGGCCCATCAGGCAAAGCAGAACGGAAATTCACGTGACCGTCCTCATCCATCGAGTATTTCAATTCTTGTTCTCGAAAGGTGCGTTCTAGTGCTGGGAACAGGTGTGGAATGGCCTGTGCATAATTCCAGACGTGCGTGCACGATCCATAGCAACTGCCATGGTCGCTGGCACAGCCTTCCCATGCCCACAGATTTCCGTTGGATTGGCGCAGTATAGTAGGTGATTTGAGAATTGCCAGATTAGCCGACACCGCGTCCAATACATATCCCGGGAGCGTCGAGCAGAAAAGAGCATCGTGAAAAGCCTGGGTACGCGAGCGCAGGATTGGGTAATGGTCCCGCACATAAATCAAGACATCCTCTGCATCTTTCCATTGGGATGTGTAGTATGGTTTCCAGCGCGGTTTAGATTTCTGGCAGAAGTTATCAGGCTCGCAGCTAGTTCCACCCAACTGCTCAACATTATTTTTAACTTCACATTCTGGCTTTTGCACGTCGCCATACGCGTAATTAACGTTGGGGAAAAACCAGGTCAGGATGATCGGATAGGTCATCTTCTCACCCGGCATTAAATACCCCTTCATCATAATCGACGCTCCGTTGCGACCTCGGCTCGTCTCCGCTAATGATCCGTCATTGGCGGAGAAGGTACCGGTAGATATTTCCTTCCACAAGGCCGTAATTCCATCAAACCATTCACCCCGGAACCACATAGCCTTGATTATGGGAATGGGACCTATCACTCCCAGCGCACAGCTACCAAAAATATCGGCATTTTCATCGTATGTGTTATACAAATATACGCCTGTGGAGGGAATTACCTTATTACGGGTAGAGTCGTAATCTTTACCAGAATGGCCATGCGCAAAATGTGACATGTGATACGAGAATTCGAATTCCACGGTCTCTTCTGATGTATTTTTGAAGGTGTATTCCAGAATAGCACATGGAATGGAAGAATTCTTATCGTCTAAGGGAATAAAAGGATTGAATCCCGTTACGGTCACTGCTAAGGGAATATCAGGATCACTCAATTGCACAACTCCGAAGGGATATTCACCTTTAAAAAAACAATTATGAAAACGCGGAAGGCCTTCATAACCACCATTAATGTACCCTAATCCCTTGAGTCCTTGATTATAAATGCGCTCGACAGGCATAGGGCCTTCCACCAAACGAGCGATATCCCGGGAAGGAACGTAGATTGTGGCAAAAGCGCTGTCGCTTAGGTGACGACCATCTGCCATAACTGAGGTGGCCGGTGTGTTACGTATAGAGAAATCTTGTAAGCCGCCTTGTCCATTAAGGTTGATACAACCAGCGCCGATTCCTCCTAATGGGAGTGCTATTTGAAGTAGGTTTCGTCCTCGAAATACCCGTTGTGGCTTGTTCCCATACAGTACTTTCTTGGGATACGGGCTGGCTTTTATCGTCATAGACACTTACTCCTTTGATGTTATCGGCAGTGAGCCAGTTGGAATATCTTAAACCACCTAAATTTATAATTCGAGCTTCCATAAACAATAGCTATGGTTGTGTTCTGCAGATTTTGCTGCCACAATAGTCAACTAGGGTGGGTTTTTACTTAATTCTTCTACTCGTTGCCAAGCAATAGATAGCGGACTATAGGAAAAGATCAAAAGAAATCGCGAAAGGGTTCAGGAAGAAGCCCTCTCTACAAGGAAAACCGGTAGAGTGATTTTAAGGGGTGCATCCTCCATTTCTGTGGAGTGTTCGATTGTCTGAATTAACCGTCGCGCGGCTTCAATACCCATTTCACGTTTGGGCATGTGCACGCTGGTTAGAGGTGGGGAGGAATGAAGACCCTCTGGCGTATCGTCAAAACCGACCAGAGCAATATCTTCTGGCATACGCAGCCCGACCTCCTGCACTGCCGCCATGGCTCCAAAGGCAGCTCGATCGCTGATGCAAAAGACAGCCCGCGGTGGTTTGGGCCTAGATAGCATGGCTTTCATCTCCAGATAGCCCTTGCGTGGATTCCCTTTGGACAGATAAGGTTGGATTTGCCAGGGTTCGGGGTAACGCCCAGCTTCCAGCATGGCACGCATATATCCCTGCAAACGGTCTGTAAGCGTCTTATATTTTGCAGGTCCCTGGAAAACGGCGATCGGGTCGTAGCCGCGGTCAATCAGATGGCGAGTCGCAAAGTATCCACCAATCTCGTTATCCGGGACAATTGCATCCATCTCACCATCCAGAAGGTAATTATCAACCAACAAGAGTGGGACGCCTGTACCGGCGATAGAACGCAGGAACTTATCAGTGAGGTCGCCTCCGCCGAATGCTGCAACACCCACGAATTCGTTTTTCAGAATTGCGGGTGGAATTTCAAGATCGGATTTTATATCGATGGTTGAAATCACCATATGGTAACCTAGCCGGCGGGCTTCATTCTCAAAACCTTGTAGCAAAGGAAGATAAAGGACATCTGAAAAGGCCGGGAAGGTCAGGTTTTCCATTAGAATAGCGATCAAGTTTGAATGCTCACTTTTTTTAACCCGGCGTGGCGTGTAACCAACCCGCTCGATGGCAGTGGCAATTTTTTCCTGGGTGGCTTTACTCACCCCTGGTTTTCCGTTTACGCACATCGAAACCAAAGTTATAGAAACGCCAGCTTCTCTAGCGACATCCTTCAAAGTTGACAGTGCCATTTGAGTTTCCTTATCGTGAAAAAATTCAATAATGCTAGTTTATCAAAAACGATTTCCGAGTGTTATTATACAACGATTATAAAACTTATTCTGTAATTAACTATAATTCAATTGAATATCACAACAGAGTGAAATATATTTTAGAGTGAAATTTTACTGGTAAATCTCGTGTAGTCTTCCACAAATCCCAAAACAGCAAAAAAAGAATTGGAATAATTTATTGTTGATATAAAAAACCATCGCTTTATCGGCCATCTTTTCGACTTTCCATTATTCCTCGTGTACAAGTAACAAGGATATACCTTGCCAATACCTTCTCTCGCAAGTCCCTGCAGATTTCCTACTTGACACAAGGGTAATTACAGCTACAATACTATATGTAATGAATTGAATTTCAGTAAATATTATAGCACTTATTCAGTTAGTTTTAGTATATCTTAAACGATTTTCGGAATACCTTATCCCATTTTCGCGGTGCTTAATGATTGGCATGGTACGCATGATTTCTTTTGGTCTATTGATGCTTCGCCACTCATCGGCCAAAAAGGTAAAGTGGGGGGGCTTTATATAACGGATGGGCTTTGTGAGCGCTTCAAAAGCAATGCTATCCTAAATTTGAGCACGAATAGTTACCCTTTGCCCCAGTTTTCAAGGAAAAAAAGATGAATGGTTATCTCAGAATTATCTTTGGAGGGAGGTGATTTACTTCCATTTTTTTGATTAAAAGATTTGTCCTGATCCCACTGTATCCAATTCAATTCTATATAAAGGAGATGAGACCATGTCTGAAAGTATAAAAAACCACCAACTGGGACGTCGCGCTTTCCTCAAGGTGGTTGGCACTTTTTCGGCTGGCGCCCTGCTCGTTAGCTGCGCTCCAAAGCTGGAAGCAACCCCTACAGCAACGGCAGCCGGGGCTGCTGAACTACCCACCAGTGTGCCTCCAGCCAAGGGCGTAATTACCATTCGCGCTACCAACAATTCGCCTATCGACCAGTTAGACGCATGGTCAGCTTCGATCAAGGATGACTTGGCTGCTAAGAACATCAAACTGGAGCTCTACCAAACCGCGATGGGGAACAGTTGGTCGGAATATGCCGATAAAATCGTAACTCAACTCGCCGGAGGCGAGCAATTGGACGTTTTGGATGTCGCTATCGAAGGTCTTCCCCTAATGGGCAGTAAAGACGTTCTGGTTGATCTTAAACCATTCCTGGAAGCGGATCCAACTACTGCCAACATGGTCAAGAATGATATTTCTCCGGTGCTGACCGACATGTTGACCTACAAAGGAAAGCTCCTCGAGATCCCATTCTCCTGGAATAATATGGTCCTGTATTACAATACGAAGATCATGGCGGATGCCGGCATTAAAGTTCCCCTGCACATGACCTGGGATGAATTCCTGAGTATTGCGAAACAGGTTGCCAACGTTAAAGGCACTGCACAGGACCGCTATGCCTATAATTTCTGGCCCTCCGGGACTTTCGGTTGGGATTCCTGGCTTTATATGAATGGTGGGCAGGGATACCTGACTGATGATCTGCGAGATTCCAATCTCAATAGCCCCCAAGTGGCCGAGACAATCCAATTCATGGCCGACCTTATCCTGAAGCATAAGGTAGCACCCAATCCCGCAGGCTGGGACGAACAAGGTCAATTCCTGGCCGGGAATCTGGTCATGCGCACCGTAGGCCATTGGGGCATTGGAGGCTTACTGCAGAACAATTTCGCTGATTACGACCTGGTCTACCAGCCGCATAAGAGCGGCTCTGTCCTTACCGTCGCAGGCACGGATGGATGGGGGGTTTGTACCAAAAGCAAGTATCAGAGTGAGGCCTTCGCGGTAATAGCTGCTCTGTCCAGTGACGCCCCTTATATGCAAATGCTCAAATTAGGCGGCAGCATCCCCGCTCGGAAATCTATAGCGGAGAAACCCGAGTTTACGCAATATGGCCCGAAAAACACCGCCATCTTTTATGAATCCCTCGCCGGTGCCAAAGCCGTTCAGGCGCCCACTAATTTCAACATCATCGAACCGATTGTAAATCGCAACTTTACCCCGATCTGGAGTGGCGAAGCCACGGTGGAAGCCGCACTCGCCAAAGCACACACTGAACTCCAAGCTGAGATGGACAAAATCAAAAGCTAATTTGGTGTTCCGACATTCATCTGGGGGGTTCTCCCCCCAGATGATCATATTATTAGCGAGGAGCAATGACGGGATCCATAACGAACACCAACCCAGGGTATAGAGGAGCCCATAATAAGTATTGGGGGCGAAATTATCGATCATATGAAGCTGCTTCGGGCTATGTTTTCATATTACCAGCGATTGTGGCAATTGGTATATTTCTGGTGATACCCATCCTAATGTCGATTGCCCTTGTTTTCATGAAGTATGATGTTCTCACGCCACCAACTTTTGCTGGGTTAAGCAATATCAATAAATTATTCACCGACACTCGTCTGGCCAATTCCTACCTGGTTACACTGCGGTTTGTCGTGTTTGCTACTATCTCCAACAACATTCTGGGTATTCTGCTGGCCACGGGCATCAACCGAGCTATGCCTTGGGTCATTAAATATCTCTTCCGCACAGCTTTATTTTTTCCTGTACTGACCACCAGCGCTTCGCTGGCGGTTGTATTTAACTACCTTTTCGCCACCGATCGGGGGATTATCAATTACTATTTAAGCCTACTTTCAATAAAAGCGATCCCTTGGTTATCCACCTCCACATGGGCGATCAACTCAATCGTCATTTATGACGTTTGGCGCTCGTGCGGCTACCTGATGATCTTGTATCTCTCAGGCTTACAGAGCATCCCGAAAGACTACTATGAAGCCGCTGAGATTGACGGTGCTAATCGATTCCAGCTATTTCGATTTATCACCCTTCCATTACTCTCACCCACGACTTTCTTTTGCGTGGTCACATCTATCTTGGGCGCAGCTCAAGTGTTCGATAACGCATGGGTGTTAACGCAGGGAGGTCCACTGGACGCAACGCGCCTTATCACACTATATATTTACGAGAAGGGTTTCAAGGGCTTTGATATGGGTTATGCGGCGACCATTTCCATGACGTTGTTAGTCATTCTGCTCGTGATCACTCTCCTTCAATTTTGGTTCTCGAAACGATGGGTCCATTACGAATAGGATAGATAATCTTGGAGGGAAGATGGCTTTTATCCAGAATGAGAAACCATTAAGTTTGAAAGGTGGAAAAGCAGAAGAAAAGCTCAAGCACCGCTCAGCTTGGAATTATCTAGGTGACGGTTTATTGTGGATTCCTCTAGTGATAATGGCCCTGATCGAATTCCTTCCGATTAGCTGGTTGTTTGCGAATTCGTTACGCGTACCTGCTGGTGCTTACAATCTTCCTCCCAGCTTTTGGCCCACCGATTTTCAATGGGTCAATTACCTCAATGTGATCAACTCCCCCAATATTAAATTCCTGCTATTTTTCCAGAACAGCCTGAAAATTGCAGTAATTGTAACCATCTCTACGCTATTAACATCTTCCATGGCAGCGTTTGCCTTCGCCCGCTTACATTTTCCTGGCAGGAATACCTTGTTCTTCTTATTCTTGGCGACCATGATGGTTCCAGGGACCGTTATTTTAATTCCAACTTTCATCATTATCAGCCGGTTGGGCTTGATAAACTCCCATTGGGCATTGATCCTTCCCAGTTTGACCAGCGCTTTTGGCATCTTTATGCTTCGCCAGCAGTTTATGAATATCCCAGATGCTCTATTGGATGCTGCAAAAATCGACGGTGCAGGTTTCTTTCGCATCTTCTTCCAGATCATGCTCCCCCTCGTCGGTCCGGGGCTCTCAGCGCTGGGCATCCTCACGTTTCTTGCATCCTGGAACAACCTGCTGATGCCGCTGCTTTACCTGCGTACGTCCGACAAGTTTACCTTCCCGTTAGCGATCCTCCTCCTACAAGGATACATGGGCAGCGGCAACCGTGCCGAAATACTGGCCGGTATCATGATCTCTGTTGCGCCGGTGCTGCTCATATTCCTCCTGGCCCAACGCTTCATTATCCAAGGCTTTACTGTTTCGGGCCTAAAAGGTTAATACTATATCCTGAATCAGACGGCCCATATCCGGCCGTAGGGCAATTTTCTAAACCGCCATAGGTGGGAGGTCGCCTCCTGTAGTGCCAGGAAGGGAGATTTGCCCACAATATAGGGGAGGGAGCGCCTCTCCACTTAAGGACAACGAGTGAACGAACAATATCCACCGGTTTTGACCTCAAAAACCTTCGTACAAGAGACCGCAATTGAATTGTGGGAAATGCTTCCAACCGTACTCCTATCTGGTTTCCTGTTCACCCTGATCAGCCTGCCGGCGCTGGTTATTATCCTGATGAACATGACTGGCCTAGCGATCCTGGTCGGGATTGTGACTATAGGTCCGGGTTGGATATCGATGAGTTCCTTAATCGCGAGGGCCCTTTTACACGAATCTGCCACGATCGTGGATTTTTTCAAGGCTTTCGCAAGTTTCTATATGCGTGGTGTACTATTGGGCACCTTGTTCGCACTACCATTGATCTCCGCTGCCTGGCTACTGCCGTCGCTGCTAATCCCCCCTATTCCAACCTTAATCTGGGTGGGCTTGGCTGCCGATGTCTCCGGGGTCTTCCTATTATCGGCTTTGTCACTGTATACCTACCCGCAGATAGTTCTGTACAATCTAGGAGCAATGACAGCGCTGAAAAACAGTCTGCTCTTGGCCGCCCGTTACTTGAGTGATACCATCGGCCTGCTGGCGATGGCGGTTTTGTTTGCGTTACTGAGCATAAAAGTCAGTTACTTTCTCCTGATGGTGTTGCCAGCCTGCTGGCTAGTTTTCGTGATTAACCACTGCCGCATGGTAATTTCGATAGAAATAGGGCAGATCGCCCATCCGAGCAGCCATCAGGGTCCAGAATAGCCCGCAATGAATAATCACAGACGCAGTCTTGCTGCCTTCGGCGTTACCCACCAGCCTCAAACTTATCAGGGCATGTTAGCAGGCGTATCTAAGCTCACCAGCGCCATACGTCCGACGCTTGGCCCCTTTCCACGCATGGTCGTTCTATCCTCAAGCAGACCTGGTAAGGCTCCAGAGCTTCTGGATGACGGCGGATTGATCGCCCGGCGGCTAGTCCAAGTTCTAGACCGCGATGAAGATATAGGAGTAATGTACCTGCGCCACCTGTTGTGGCGCATACGCGAGGACTGCGGCGATGGGACCGCCACTGCAGCCGTAATGTTCGAAGAAATATTCAAGCAGGGTATCCGGCACATCGTCAATGGCGGACATGCCATGCCTTTACGCAGATATCTTGAAAAAGGCGCAAGGCTGGTACTCGCCGAGCTAAAGGAAATAGCTCGTCCAGTCCAAGGACGCGATAAGGTGATGCGCATCGCTAAATCGATGTGCTATGACCCGGCGATGGCGGAACTACTAGGTGAGATTTTCGATACGATCGGAGAGTACGGGCATTTTGAGTTGCGCGAAAGCCAAGGACGCGGGCTCGAGTACAAATTCACCACCGGTTCTTACTGGGAGGGCCCGTTGCACTCAAAACTAATGATCAATCAACCAGCAGAGAAACGCGCCGTATTCGAAAATGCAGGCGTCGTCGTGACAGATTTTGCGATAGAAGAACCACAACACCTGGTTCACGTCTTGGTTGAAGCCCGGAAAGCTGGCATAACTAGCCTGCTCATGATCTGCAACTCAATCAGCGATCCCTGTCTCGGCTTTTTGATGGCCGAATCCACTCGGAAATTTTTGTCGGTCATCACGGTGAAAACTCCATCACAGCTTCTTGAAGAACAGTCGGGTGGTATGGAAGATATTGCTGTGCTAACCGGCGCAAAGCCGCTGACACTGCATGCCGGCGAAACATTGGAGAGCGTTACTCCCAACCACTTTGGGCAGGCGCGACTGGTGTGGGCTGATCACCAGTTCTTCGGCATTCAAGGAGGCCAAGGGAATCCGCGTACCATACGGCAGCATGTCTCATCGCTCAAAAAGCTGCATGCCAGCCTGGAAGATGGCAAAATGCGCTCATTGGTGCGCAGCCGTATCGGAAATATGCTGGGCGGATCTGCCATTTTGTTTATTGGAGGAGCCACTGAGGTGGAGATCAACGTAAACAAAGATCTGGCTGAACGCGCGGCTGAATCTATCCGCGGCGCCATAGCCAAGGGTATATTGCCGGGTGGTGGAGCAGCCTTGCTGGTTTGCAAGCCGGCTTTACAAACCGCAATGGATCAGGCCAACGACCCGGACGAAATTGCAGCTTACAGCATTTTATTGCGTGCCATGGATATTCCCTTACGCACGATCTCTGCTAATGCCGGAATCTCTCCCGAGGATGTATTTGCGGAAATAAAACAGGCTGGTCCCGATCATGGCTACGACGTGCGCAAGCGGGGGGTATTTTCCATTGATCAAACTGAGATTTTCGACACGGCCTACACTGTCCAAGAGGCTGCATACCGAAGTATCGTCGGGGCAGCCCTCTTACTTACAGTAGATGTGCTTGTGCATCACAAAAAACGAGAAACTGTTATGGATACGTAAACATGGAAATTAATCTTGGGTCGTGCCATATCTGCGGATTAGCACTATCGCCCGATTATATGGTCGACGGACTTGGTTTTATAGCCACTGACCAAACTTTGCTAATCAGCCGCAACGGCGGAAATACCTGGCAAGATGCGCTTAAGGTTACACGAGCCGGTAAGTCCGTGCCGGTACTCTCGGTGTTGTTCTCCAACCGGATCGGGGAGAGGCAAGTCCTAGCAGGTGTTTCGGGTGGGGTTCTTCGCTCTACGGATGATGGGGAAACCTGGCAAGTGATTACTTTTTCCTCACCACTGCCGTTGGTCACGGCGTTAGTTGAATCCGCTAATACCTTGTTTGCAGGTACCGCCCAAGATGGCGTTTTGCTCTCAAACGACGGTGGTCTCACCTGGGAGCGCTGGAATTTTGGGCTGTTGGACGGTAATATCTATGCTCTGTCGGTTGTGCAATGGGCCGATGGTAATACCGAGGTGTTTGTTGGCACCGAAACTGGGATTTTCTCCAGTGTCAATAATGGGCGTTCTTGGCGAGAAACCAATTTCCCTATTGAGATGGCACCGGTGCTATCCTTGTGTTCGCTGGCGCCCCAAGCTGGATCGGATCCATGTGGGTGGCTATTTGCCGGAACTGAGGCTGGAAACCTTTTCCGTTCATCCGATCAAGGACGAACCTGGGAAGCCACCGGTCAGGGTAACTTTGGCGCCGAAATCAGCGCTCTAGCAACGTTCGATGGCAACTTATATGCCGCTAGTGGGGATAAAGTGTGCATCTCGTCCGATAATGGAACCGTATGGCGTCGGTGGGATGCGCCTGCAGTAGTTTCTGGCGTGTTTACATGCCTGGCTTCGCTGCAGAATGGCTTGCTCCTGGCAGGCACCAGCGGGGGACAGGTTTTCCAAATTATTTGAACTCAAGGGGAGCTCTTCGGCAGGGGGTTTACACTTCAACAGATCAAAGGGCAGATGGACTTATCCTTCCGAACGATCAAATACAATTACATCTGACGGGTCAGGTCGGTTTGCAAAGGTTGTTCTGGATTATGCTTTGTCCAGGAAAGCCTTTGCGGCCTTGCGCGCCTTCGGGCTGGGGCTATCCAGCAGGCGCGCGGCAAAGGCCAGGATTTGGTCGCGCTCGGGAGCCGCGTCAGCGAAGGCTTCCAGCGACGCCAGGATATCTGTCTTGATCAGGTCGCGCCGCTCTGCATCGCGCGGGGAGCGCTCGACCTCCAACAGGCGAGCAACAATGCGATCGCGGAGCATGGGTAAGTCGCGTATCAAAATCCCGGTACTCTGCGCCATCTGACGCGCGACGACAATACTTCCGTCTTCCAACAGGCTGAAGTACCGCTCAAAAATTGACTCAAAACGCTGGCCCTGATCTACTCCGGCGGTTTTTGCGATGAGCTGCGCGCCGATCGAGCGGTGGAACGCATTCGTGCTTTCCAGCATACGGCAGAAATATTCCCAGGAAGGAGATAGCGCCGCGGGTTTGCGGTCGCCAATTTGAAGGAGCGTCTTGAAGCAGGAATAGCGCAGCACGTCATTGGTCGACTGCAGCGCCTGCAGCAGTTGGTCCAGGAAACATGGGTCCGCCAGCGCCAGATAGACCGCTTCGTCCAGGTCGGCGTTCTTATCGATGCCTAGCCCGGCCAACGCCCGTCCGACCGGGTAGGGTGTTTCGTTCTTCTTCTCCATGGAATGGTCCCCTTTCATCAATCCGCTCTTTAACCGGTACCCCTGCAGGATGCGCTCGACAGGGCTCCAACCGATGTACGCCAGCTTCGTCCAACCTTCAGGCGGAGGCAGGCTCTCGACGGCCTGATAATCGTCCACGCGTACGCAACCCCAGGCGTGTACCACTTTACCGTCACCCATGCACAGCCCCACGTGTCCCCAGTTCTTATACTGGCCGAACAGCTCGCCCGAGCAGTCATAAAAGACGAAGGCTCCAAGAGGAGGCTTGCCGGTGATGCCCGCCGCCTCGTACTCGTCCGCGGATTCTTTGGCGCTGCTGCCGCCGAACATCTCGATCCCGTTCGACTTTTCGTAAGCGTCCTCAACGAATGCCAGGCAGCGGGACGTGTAGCGGTTCTCGCCCAGGTGGCTGAGCGCCCAGTCGATCGCATTTTTGACGTAGGAATGGAATTCGGGATCCGTCATCCGGTGAGTCCCCATTCTACCCGCTCGGATGCTCTTTCCCGGATCGAAGGCTTCGCGTCACGGCTCAAGATCTCTAACACCCGTTTGGTGGCCTTATCGTTATAGACCAGGCGAGAGCGTACACCTTCGTCGGGGTCGGCAGCCA
>JAQTMA010000102.1 GCA_028714615.1 Anaerolineaceae bacterium
ATGGGAATGGGGCAATTGCTTGCCCCAGTACAGGAAGCGCTCGAGAGTATTTCTCCGGCGACCGCTTTACCTCCTGCGGCACAGCGCGCTCTACATCTGATCCGTACACCTGGCTGAGGTCAGCGGCCCGAGCGTGGTTGCCAGTCGGGTCGCGGATTGCGCGTCAGGTTGGTTTGCTGGGAGCCATCTGTGCGCATGATATAGATCTCGTTGTTTCCATCACGGTAGGCCGTAAACGCAATCCAATTCCCATCCGGAGAATAGCTCGGATCCGGGTTGTCGCCTCCGCGGGTCGACTGCCGGATGTCGTTGCCATGCACACGAATGGCGAATATATTGTGATCGCCTCGCTGCCATCGCTTCCCACGATCAGATAGATCTAAATCAGATATAATCAGTAAACATAAGTTGGTAAGAAAAGGTTCTCTTTCTCCGTTATGTATTTGGACAGGGTGGAAATATAGGCAGGCTAGGAAGGCGTGCTACAGGGGACTTCCGTAATCAAGTAAATCCAGGGAGGGGATGGGTGATTCCCGGCAAAGGAGTGAGTGGAGGATAACTTTGCGAGCAAATCCACTGGTCGAGGTCACGAATCTCGGAACGGGTTTTTCAAAAACCAGGCAGTATTTAAGACCATCTTTGAGGAATCTGGAATTGGTATTATTATGAAAGAGCTCGATGGTCGCGTCATTGACGCGAATCCGCTTTTCAGAGGATGTTGGGTTATTGCGCAGAGGAACTGCATTACAAGACCCTCTATCATGCAGATACAAAAGAGGTGTTTGTCCGATTACAATTATCCGATGATGAGGTTATACTCGAGGTAGAAGATGATGGAATTGGCTTTACTTTCCCTGACCGGTGGGTTGAACTGGCCCGGCAGGAACATCCCGGACTGATTGGGGTATCCGAAAGAGCTGAATTGGTTGGTGGAAAAATGAATATTACCTCTTCTCCTGGAAAAGGGACGTCGATTCAGGTAATCATATCTCGCACGTATCAGGAGGAGATCTGGAATGGACAAGGCGCACAAAACGAGACCGTGGAGAAGAAGCTATGGGACCTATCCGTGTAGTATTAGCTGATGACCATCCTGTGGTCAGGACTGGGATTCGCAATTTGCTATCCCGGTCTCAAGATATCGAAGTGGTAGGCGAGGCGAGTAGCGGAACTGAAGCCCTCCAATTTGTTGAAGATTTAAAGCCAGATGTACTCTTACTGGATATGGAAATGCCTGGCTTGAAAGGGGTAGAGGTTGCTCAACGCTTACATGGAGCCAATACAACCACCCGAATTCTGGCCTTAAGTGCGTACGATGATAAGCAGTATATCCTGGAGCTTTTGGAAAGCGGCGCGTCTGGTTACCTTACAAAAGAGGAAGCTCCCGAGACGATCCTGGACGCCATTCGAGGTGTAGCCCAAGGGGAACAGGGGTGGGTGAGCCGGCGAGTAGCCGCACAAATGTCTGTATGGATGCGAGAAGATGAACCTGATAGCTCGCGGTTGACTCACCGCGAACTGGAGGTGTTGCGCTTAGTCGTGGATGGGAAAACCAATCAAGGAATTGGCCTTAATTTGGGCATCAGTGAAAAAACTGTTGAAAAATACCTGGAGGCTGTCTTTGCCAAGCTCTCAGTCACCTCCCGAGTTGAAGCAGCAGTGTATGCTGTGCGCGAGGGTTTGGTGTAAACCAGTTTGGGAAGGTGTCGGAAGAAATCCTGCGGCAGGGAGGCTGATTAACCTCCCTGCTTTGAGTTTTCAATCCAGTTTACGAAAAACGAATTAACAATTTGGATAATCTATAGGGATATCCCTACCTCTATGATAGGAACAATCCGTATTGTGTATACATCGGACTTACCATATAGTGGTTGCAAGTAAGACAGGTAAACTGATCAGATAGAGCTATTGGTATAAGGAGGTTGTTATGGGAATTCTATCTTGGATTGTTGTAGGGATAATCGCTGGTTGGTTAGCCGGTTTAGTCGTAAAAGGCGGCGGGTATGGCGTCTTAGGTGATTTGATCCTGGGTATCGTGGGCGCGTTGATCGGCGGTTTCATTGCATCCACATTATTCCACATTCCCGATCCGGTGAATGGAATTAATCTTACCAGCATTGTCATTTCATTCATCGGTGCGGTCATTGTGATCTGGGTGCTGCGTGTCCTGGGTGGTAGACGTACGACAGTCTAAATCCCCGCCATTGAGGGGGTTGCTCGGCCAGATCCCCCGAGAAGCGTTTCTTCAAAATTACGAGCTGCTCCAGGATGGTAATGATCTCCTGGAGCAGACTCGAGGTATGTTAAGCCTGGCGATGGTTAATCAGGGAGCAATCATTCCGGGCGACGATTCTAGGCGCTGCGGAGAAGTCACAATTCACATAACCTTCATAAGGCGAATCACCCTGGGGTGGCATAGCCATTCATCAATCACATCATAAGCGAAACAGCTTCGAGAGGTTCATGCGCTCCAAGCTGTGCACGAGTCTGGTTCTGCCGGTGCATGCACCGGCAGAACCAGAAGTAGGTGGCTGGGAAAATGTGGGCGTTCGATAGGGTCGAATCGATTTGCCGAGTGGTTACCAGGATTAAGACAAAATCATCTCAGTTAGGGATGCGGGGGATTCGGATTCGATCGGTTGATAGAAAGCGAGACAAGCATGGATCCACACAGAAAACTTTCCGTACAGCGTATCGCCTTTGTCGGAAACTATATCCCGCGCCAGTGTGGGATTGCTACTTTTACTACAGATCTGGTAGAAGCGGTCACTTCAAAATACCCAGAGACGACTGGCTTTGCAATCGCCATGAATGATATCAAGGAGGGGTATCCGTACCCACCCCGCGTGCGCTTTGAAATTACGGAAGAAGATGCCGAGGCTTATCATCGAGCGGCGGATTATCTAAATTTATCAGGAGCGGACGTTGTCAACCTGCAGCACGAATATGGCATATTTGGGGGGGTTGAGGGCAGCCACATCTTGACCTTCTTGCGGGAGATCCGTATACCGGTAGTAACGACGTTACATACAGTATTGCGCTCCCCCAGTGAGGATCAATGCAAAGTAATGCGAGCCCTGGCTGACCTGTCGAACCGGTTGGTGGTGATGAGCCGGCGAGGTGAGCAATTCCTACAAGATATTTACCGTATCCCCGCAGATAAAATCGATTTCATTCCACACGGTATCCCAGACGTTCCATTTGTCGATCCCAATTTTTATAAAGATAAATTTGGAGTTGAAGGCAAATTCGTCCTGTTAACCTTTGGCTTGTTATCGCAAAATAAAGGGATCGAAAATGTGATCCAGGCGCTTCCGGCGATCATCAAGCATCACCCTGAGGTTGTCTACATCGTGTTAGGGGCAACCCACCCCAATGTAATTCGTCACGATGGGGAAGCTTATCGGATATCATTAAAAGAGATGGCGAAGCGGCTGGGCGTCTCCCGGCAGGTCAAGTTTATTAATCGGTTTGTCAGTGTTGACGAGCTGGTAGAATACATTGGGGCAGCCGATATTTATATTACTCCCTATTTAAACCCCCAGCAGATTACTTCCGGGACTCTGGCGTATACAGTTGGCGCCGGTAAGGCGGTCATTTCAACACCCTATTGGTATGCGGAGGAATTACTCGAGGATGACCGGGGTATTTTGGTGCCTTTTTCGGACCCTCAAGCAATTGCAGATCAAGTGAATAACTTGATCGAGAATGAAGCGCTCCGCCACGCCATGCGGAAACGCGCCTATTTATCTGGCCGCGAGATGATCTGGCCAAAAGTGGCTGAGGCTTATATGCACAGCTTTGAACGCGCTTGCCTGGAACCCATTTCTCGCTCGCACAACCTGATCGTGGCGGTTACCGGAAAAGAAGGCCAAAGCGAATTGCCGGCAATCAATTTGTACCATCTGACCCGCATGACCGATAGCACCGGACTGTTGCAGCATGCCATTTACGACCTCCCCAATTATCTCGAAGGATATACCACGGATGACAATTCCCGCGCCTTGATGGTGGCATTTATGCTAGAACGGCTCGGAGATGAATGGTTCACCGGTGCAGCGGAGCTGGGTGTACGCTATTTGTCCTTCCTTTGGTACGCGTTCAACCGGGAGAATGGCCGTTTTCGGAACTTTATGAGTTTCGACCGGCGCTGGCTAGAGCAGAGTGGCTCTGAAGACAGTCATGGGCGTGCTTTATGGGCGTTAGGGATGGTGGCTGGGAACTCCGGACACGAATCGATGCATTCAGTAGCCGGTATTCTCTTCAACCAGGGTCTTCCCGCTGTACTCGATTTTACGAGTCCCCGTTCATGGTCATTTACGGTATTAGGAATAATTGAGTATATGCATCATTTCGCTGGAGACCGGTTTACCGCGGAAATTGGCGCCCAACTGACCCAACGCTTACTGGATATCTATCTATCAACCAGCTCTCCCGAATGGCATTGGTTTGAGAATGAAGTGACGTATAATAATGCAATCCTCTCCCACGCACTCCTGGTTGGGGGGCACTGGCTTGGAAGGACGGACATGGTTGATGCGGCTCTCGAATCGCTCGAATGGCTCATCGATATCCAGACAATGGATGGGCTGTTTTCACCGGTTGGTAACCAGGGATTCATGGTTCGAGGTGGAGATAAACCCATATTCGACCAGCAACCCATCGAGGCCTACGCAACAATTACAGCATGCTTGCAAGCTTACCGGCTTGCCGGAGATGAAAAGTGGATCATTGCGGCGCACAAAGCATTTTCCTGGTTCCTCGGAGAGAATGCTTTGGGGATTTCACTCTATAATCCAGAGACAGGCGGGTGTAAAGATGGACTTCACCCGGATCGCGTCAATGAAAATGAAGGCGCGGAATCTACCTTGTCATTCCAGCTATCTCTATTGGAGCTGCGCCTATTCGAACGTTTCATGCACTCAGGCAGCGAATCGTCTGCTCCAATTACCTTACTTTCGCTAAAAACCCGGATTGAACCAGATTGACGGAACTGTTTACCCCTGGAAGGGAGAACTATCTACAGCATGCGCTATCCAGAATTCGGGGAATTATTTCGCCGCTACCCCAATAATCCAGTGTTGACTGCGGAAAACTGGCACTATACGATTAATACCGTTTTTAATCCCGGGGCGACATTGCTGTCGGATGGGGCAACTTTGTTACTTTGCCGGGTGGAAGATTATCGCGGGCATTCGCATCTATGCGCTGCACGATCTCAAGATGGTTTTACCAATTGGCAGGTCGATGAATGCCCTACCCTGCTACCCGATGTGGAGAAGCATCCTGAAGAACTTTGGGGAATTGAGGATCCCCGCATCACCTATATCCCCGAACTGGACAAATACGCAGTCGTTTATACGTCTTACTCCCGCGGTGGGCCAGGGGTTTCCCTGGCGTTGACCGAAGATTTCAACAAGTTCGATCGGTGTGGCGTAATCATGTCTCCTGAAGATAAAGATGCTGCTATCCTGCCGCGGCGGATAAACGGAAAATGGGCGCTCGTTCACCGTCCGGTGGGGTGGCTTGGGGCTCACATGTGGATCTCTTACTCACCGGATCTACGTAATTGGGGCGATCATAAATTAATGTTGGAGGCGCGTCTGGGCGCCTGGTGGGATGCCAATAAGATCGGCTTGTGTTCACCTCCCATCGAGACTTCGCGCGGATGGTTAACGATCTATCATGGGGTACGTATAACGGCTGCCGGAGCAATCTACCGCCTGGGATTGGCTCTCTTTGACCTGGAAACCCCCGAGGTCTGCCTATCACGGGGTGAGGGTTGGGTTTTCGGCCCGGAAGAACCGTACGAGCGATTTGGCGATGTAAACAACGTGGTTTTTCCTTGCGGAACAACATTAGCCACTGATGGCGATACCCTGCGTATTTATTACGGGGGTGCGGATAGTTGTGTTGCGATTGCGACGGCCAGTATTCACGATTTATTGGGGTGGCTGGATCGTTATGGAGAATTAAATTCTATCCGATAATGTCGGCTGGAATTCGCCGAGATGATAGATCGAAAGGGAATCTTTCATGACTTATCAGCATGTCTCCGATTTACCAGACAGCGTAAAGAACAATTTGCCAAAACATGCACAGGAAATTTATCGAGCGGCCTTCAACAGCGCCTGGGATGAATACGGGCACGACGAATCGCGAGCTCATCGAGTTGCGTGGAGTGCAGTAGAAAAAGAATACCATAAAGACGCCAAAACGGGCGAATGGGTGGCGAACGAATCGACGAAAAAGTAGGTCTTTCCGCAGCGGTAATCGTTGCACATCCGGATGACGAGACTCTATGGGCGGGAGGGTACATCCTCTCCCATCCAGAGTTCCAATGGTACGTATTTAGCTTATGCCGGGCAAATGATCCGGATCGCTCTACAAAATTTTTCCATGTTTTACAATGCATCGGAGCGACAGGGTGTATGGCGGACCTGGATGACGGTCCAGAACAAGTTCCTCTCCCCGAGGGCTTGATCGCCCAAGCCATCCTATCGGCCCTTCCGGCCAAAGCATATCACATGATTCTTACGCATGCTCCACACGGCGAATATACCCGTCACCGTCGTCATGAGGAGGTAAGCAAGGCGGTTAGCGGATTATGGCAGAAAGGTCGCATCCATTCCACTCATTTGTGGATGTTTGCTTATCAAGATCACCATCGCGACACATTTCCACAGGCAGTTCCTGGTGCGGACCATTTATTCACCCTGCCGGCGCCGATTTGGAAAAAAAAGTATGAGTTGATTACGATTCAATATGGTTTCGACGTTCATAGTTGGGAGGCACAATCAACCCCCAAGGTAGAAGCCTTTTGGACCTTTTCAGACCCAAAACATTTGAATATTAAGCCCTGGCTGGATGACCCGGTATGAAGGTCCTGATGCTGTATGATTACCCGGCGTCACCATCCGGCCTCGCCACCCAGGCTGAACTCCTGTATCAAGGTCTGAAAGAAGAGGGGGTAGAAGTTTTCCCGGTTAATTCCGAATCTGCGACTGAAAAAGAATGGTATTACCGCTGGTTCAAGCCCGATATTGTAGTCGGAGTGGGATATTGGGGACATTCACCGCACATTATCCAACACCCTCTACAGCATGGGATGTTGCCGGTCCCCTGGTTGGTTGCAGATGGATATATTGCCAATTATCGGGATGTATTGAATGCTTTGCCTTTGATCCTGGTCACATCGAATTGGGTGAAGGAAGTTTATATGCGGGATGGAATTCGGGGGGATACGATTTCCGTGCTGCCGGTCGGATGCGATATCGAAAGGTTCACCCCTCGAGCCTTTGATGATCCGCGGATAAGAGAAATCCGGCAAAGATTGAACGTACATCCTGACCAACTGATGATCTTGACCGCGGGTGGGGATGCGGCTTCGAAAGGTGCTCAGGAGGTGATGCAAGCATTATCCTTTCTCGGCAACCAGGTTCCATCTTGGGAATACATTTGTAAAGTCTGGCCGCAGCCACGCACATTCATACAGAATGCGCAAGATGTGGAGCTGGCTCGCCGGTTAGGAATTTTCGAGCGGGTCCACCTGATAACTGACATCGTATCCCGCAACTTTATGCCATTTTTGATCAATGCTTGTGACGTATATGCTGCTCCATCCCGACTGGAAGGGTTTGGCATGTCACAGGTTGAGGCAGGCGCATGTGGAAAGCCAGTTGTCAGCATTCACGCTATGGGCATGCTTGATACCCTGATTCAGGATCGCACAGCTTTCATGGCGCAGGTTGCCGAGGAGCACCGGGTCTCACAGGTGGTCTTGGGGCCAGAATCGGGTTACGAGCCTGGATATACGGTGAAGTTCGACCCACCGAGGATCGTTGATTATCGGGCAAACGTCCAGGATCTGGCGCGCTATCTCGAGATGCTTATGCTGGACCCAGCACTACGGGAGAGGATGGGACTGGAGGCGCGCCGGTGGGTTGCGGAACAGTTTGATTACCGGGTAATTGCCAGACGATTTTTGAAGACCATCCAGGAGAAATTGAATATATGCTAAAAAACGAGGGGGAGACGTCTGCTTCTATAGAGGCAGCTCGCCAGGCAGCATTGGGAGTTCTGCTGGAGAATGCGGTGGGACCTTTCGACGGGTTGCCCCGGACAGCCGGTTGGGGATATCCTGAACCGTACACTCGCGACCTGATGATTTCATCCTTCGGAATTCTGGCATCCAAGGATGAACACCTGGTCGGGGCTTTGCAAAAGGTGTTAGTCGCCCTGGCTGAGCATCAATCTCCTCTCGGACAGATCCCGTCCCTGGCCCATGATCCCGCGGAACTGGGAGCCAGCGACACAACCCCCCTTTTTTTGATCGGAACCGCCCTTTTCCGCCGGTATAGCGGCGATGCTGATTTCCTGGACCAGGCCGTGCGGAAGGCGTTTACCTGGATGGAGTACCAATGCCCGGATTATAGCATGCTGGTGGGGCAACTTCCCACCAGCGATTGGCGTGACGAGCATTGGGTGCTTGGTTTTGGATTGTATGTCAACACGCTGGTATATACCTACCTGCGTTTTTATCATCGCGATCAAACAGCGCTACAGGTACGCCGGCAAATCCAACATACCGATCACCGCATCAAGGGAATGCATCGCCGGTTGCACGAAGGTTTGAGCGTACCCAATCAGCCGTATTACGCCTTATGGGCATATAAGGTGCTGAACAATGAGCGGTTTGATCTGTTAGGGAACAGCCTGGCGATCCTCTCAGGTTTGGCCAGCAGAGAAAGAGCTGGAGAAATCCTGGATTGGGTGGAGGCAAGCTGCCACCAATTGCACGATCAGGGAATGTTGGGCGCATCGCTCCCGCCGTGCCTGATTCCATTCGCAGTTCCGGGGGATGATGATTGGCACGCGCGGATGCAGCGTTTTAATCCCCCGGGGAGTTATCATAATGGGGGGATTTGGCCTTTCATCGTTGGGTTTTATATTGTTGCTTTGGTCAGCGCCGGCAGGGTAGAAACCGCCCAAACAAAACTGGAACAGCTTACGGAGCTTATCCGATTATCCCGGCGGCCGGGGTTAGCGTTTGGTTTCAACGAATGGCATCAGGCTCAGGATGGCGCGCCTCGTGGGCAAGATTGGCAGACATGGTCTGCGGCCATGTATCTCTATGCCGTGGAGTCTGTCCGGGCCAGACACCCCTTATTCTTTGATCGTCTGAATGAATAGGTTACTGGCGTAAAAGGTGCAACCAAATGCATAAAGCATGGTTTAATACGTTGGGCTATAATGGCTCTACTACTATCAGTTCTTGAATAGCAGTACCATCTCATTCATCAACCATCCAAAGTAGGTAAGGCAAATGCAGATGCGCAGGCAGTTACCGCAATTGATCTTGTTGGTAATACTGGTCGCGGGGATACCTGTTTCTCCTACCAGGGCGCAGGATTCTACCAACCAGCGGCCGATCGATATGATGATCGTGATCGATAATTCCTGCAGCATGTTTCCCAAAAATCAAATCTTAGCTGGCTGCGATGCATCTGGGAATGATCCTGAATTTCTGCGCATCGTCGGAGCGGATCTGTTCATCGCCCGGCTAGGCTATTCGGAACCCAACGAAGCTGATTATCGGATGGGTATCATTGGGATGGGAGATGCTCCCGAGCTGATCGCCGATTTACTACCGGTCATTGCGGTACGCACAGAACTGGCGAAAAAGATCGCCAATCCCAAACCTCAACCGGCCACCCGGTTAATTCCGGCGCTGAAGATGGCTTATGATCGTCTCAGCATCGAGGCAAATCGCGGGAGCAACCATACCCGGGCTGTGGTGATGGTTACCGATGGCATCCCCTGGCCGGCGGAAGGGCAAGCAAACGCCGATATTCAGGCGCTGGTCGCCCAACACCCGGACATCCCGCTGTTCATGATGCTCCTGAAGAATCCAGACCATCCTTCGCGCGATTTTGACAGTTATATCAAGTTTTGGGAAACCTTATCGGGAAAATACGAATTTGTTAATGTTAGCCTGATCGAAAACACAGGTCAAATAATCGAGACGTATAATCAGATCCTGGGCCAGTTGCAGGGAACGGTGGCCGGTACCGCAATGGATGTGGGCCCGGGGAATTCCGTCAAGCTTACGGTAAGCCCCTACTCACAGCGCCTGATCCTTACGGTGATCCGGAAGGCAGGGCAACCCGAAGGCGCAGTGACGATCAAAGATCCACAAGGTAAGCCCTTATCATCCGGCTACCCGGGATGGAATTATTTCCATTCAAAAGATAACCCGGTAGAAGTCCATTCGGTATTCTTGCCAGGGCATGTGGAAGATACGCAGGTGAGCAACTGGACGATCGTCTCGAACATCCCGGTGACCTTGATGGTTGATCTGGTCGGGGTGTACCAAATCAATTTCGCCAATCCCCAGGCAAAACCCGGTGACATTGCGGCTCAATTCATCGCAGACGGGCTCCATTCTCCCAACCAGAACTTGCCCTTGCGAATCCTCCTGGTCGATAGCCAGGGGCGACCCGTGTCCATCGGGCAGACATTTCAAGTGAAAATCACCGCTCCCGATCAAAAGACGTATGAAGTGGTTCCAGCACATGTGATCAATCCGGATAACTCAGGCGTCTTCGAAATACCGATCAATCTCATAGCTCTTATCCCGGGGGTAAACAGCCAACCTGGTCGCTATGCTTTCACCATCAGTGCGGGTCTCATTGATCCGAAAAATCCAAAATCTGCACCGGTTGCTATAGCCCGCCTCCTAATGGATTTTGGCGCTATGCCATTCATACGCTCGATTGCACCCTTACCCCTTATTTGTCAGAGCGGTCAGCCGGCTGAGATGCGGGTTAGTTTGGGTGATGTCCCACCCGATCAAATCGGCGTCGCTAAGTTGCGAGTATTTTCAGGGTCAAATTCGGTCTGGCTCACTTCGAAAGGGGAAGGCATTTATCGAGGGGATGTCTCAGCTTTGTGTGAAAACCTGGTTACCACCATCGGATGCTCGGCTACCCAATCCTCGGTGGTATCCCTCCAGTTGGAATCTTCCACAACCACCGGGATGCAAATGCCCACGGTCAACGCCGATGCTGAGGTCAACATTATCGGGGGCGCCTGCACCCCAACACCTCTCCCGAAAGCAACCTCGGCGCCTACCCCGACAGCGGCGCCACCGCCTGACCGTGACCTGGATGGCGTGGCAGATGCCGTCGACCGGTGCCCCGAGCAAGCCGGTTGGCAGCAATACCAGGGTTGTCTACCCTGGTCTCTGTTTGCCGGTGGCGCTGGAGGTTTACTATTGATTGCTTTCTTGGGGTTGTGGGTATGGCCGGTTGCGAAAGTGAACTATATTTCACCCCCGCCGGACGTCTATTTGTTAGTGTGCCGAGAAGGAGACGCGACCTCCCAACCGGTATCGATCCGGAAAGTGGGCTTGAAACGGCACACCACGCGCATCTCCATTGGCAGCAGTTGGTTGAGCGCGGATATTCGCATCGAAGGCGTAAGACAACCGGAATATTATATCGAGTGGCAGGGCGGGTTGGCCTCCCTGCGTGACCCGGCAGACCGCCAGCCGTTTGCTTTCTTTACCGATGAGCCGCGTATTATTCGAACCAGCGATCCGAAAACCACCTTACGCATCGGTACGCGCGTCGATACGTTAAGCTGTTAATGGACTTCCGCCCGGGTTTGGTGGCCTGGGCGGAAGTCATCCACACTTCCCTAGAGTGGGTCGAGTAGGCTATTCGAATTGGATCAGGAACGCTGCGGTAACCAGAGGATCAAAATGGGTGCCGGAACAGGCGCGAATTTCCTGAACCGCTTCCTCATGCGAAAACGTCCGCCGGTAAACCCGATCTTCAGTCATCGCGCTATAAGCGTCGACAACGGCGATGATTCGGGCGCCAATCGAGATCTCATTGGCTGAACGGCCGGCCGGGTAACCACTCCCATCGAATTTCTCGTGGTGCGAGAGAATGATATCTTTTACCGGGTCGAGTTGATCGATCGGCTCCAGCATTTTCGATCCCATCTTGGGGTGCAATTTCACAATCTTCCATTCATCGTCAGTCAGGCGTCCGGGTTTATGCAGGATAGATTTCGGGATGCCGAGTTTACCGATGTCGTGAAGCAGCGCCCCCCAACCAATGGTCTGGACCTCGGTTTCGTTCAATCCTAACCGGCGGGCGGTTGCGCGCGCCCAGGAGACCGTGCGCAGACAATGTTGGTAGGTAGTGGCATCCCAGGTGGCCAGTAACCGGACCAATGCCTTAATTGTATCGAGCGGACGATCATCATTCGGGCGATCGGCAGCCAGGCAGTAAATCACATCCGCCAGGATCTCGCTCATCGAGGTGAAGCGGATGAGCTCGTGAGCGGTGAGTTTACGACGGTGCCCTAACCACAGGGCGCCGAGGTTATAGCCGTTGACCAGCAGGGGGGTGTAGGCGAGCGTTTTCACCTCAGGCGCCTGCGCCACCAGAGCGGCTGGAATCACGGAAGCGACCTGGTGGCAGATCTCCACCTGCCCGGTTCCGGAAACCAGCCCGATCACATTCGAGACCGGCTTAAAACGCTTACCGGTCCAGCGGTTCCAGCTTGACCGGCCGAGCTCAACCATCAGTTCGCTGCGCGCTGGGTCGTATTTGATAAAAACAGCCCCCTCGGCATCTAAGGAATGGATCACCTCGTCCAGGATGGCGGGCAACATGATGCCGTAGCCCGGCAGGCCCGTTTGCTTTTTTGGTTGAGGGACGATCTTATCCGGGTCAACCTTAGGATTTGGAGGGTTTATGACAAGCTGCACCATTTTGTAAGCCTCTTGCTTGGGTCGATAACCAGTAATCGGAAGATTGCTCGATGCAGTGACGAAAATCAAAGCAGGAAGGATCCTCTCCGGCTTGGAGCGGCTGGCCGTTGGATCGAAGTAGGTTCGCTGGCCACTTTGACGGCGAAGTCAGCCAGGCAGGTAGCGTGAACGGAAAGAACCAGTTCCTGCTCGTGACGATCGAGCCGGAAAGTTTCGCCGTTGTAGCCGGTAGAAATTGCCTTTTCAGGGTTACTCAAGAGCAGCTTGCGGAAGCCCTGGTTGACGACGGCGGCCGTGATCAGCCGGCTGATATTACTGGTTGATGACATCTGACGACAGGGTGTTGCCATGCCTACCTCCTAATGCGTAACGTTCGTGTTTCCGGTCGGTGCGCCGATAGACCAGAGGAATAAGAAGGCGCCCAGTCCGATCAATACATCCCCGAAGCTGAAAGCTGCGTGGATGGGGAACCAATCCGGGGTAACCCACCGGTCCGATAACCATGCTAATGGGGTGACGGAACGATCGATGACCCAATCTTTGCTGGACCCAAAACGGTGGCCGGCTTGAAAAATGCTGCGCGGGGCATTGGGAACCAGTTGCCTGACTGTATCCGGGCTGATCGGCATCCATCCGCCATTCAGGCTGATAACCAGCAGGTTCGCGGCCAATCCAAGCCCCAAGGCCCAGAAACCAGCGTGTTTGCGGTTCACCCAGACGAAGGCGAATAAGACCACCTGCGTCCCAACCAACAGCACGGGCCCCCATTGCTCAGGGAAGCGACTGCGCGTGGCTGGGAATTGGAAGGCGACCGCTTGCACGAGACCTGCCAGAAGCAGCCCCCACACCCATTTCAAGTCGGGAACGTGGAGTGAACGCCTGTGCAGCCATGCCCGCGCCAACCCGGCCAGCAGCCCGGCCAGCACCGCCAGCAACAAGATCAAGGATTACCTGCCGATGCCGCCATCAGATGCCGGAGCGCCGGCGCCGAGCACGAACAGGGTTAACGAAACGAGTACCACGATCAGCCGGATGGCGTTACCGTCGAGCTTGCTCAGGGACATGACGAATTGATCTTTCATTTTATCCTCCAAGGGACACATGTTGTTTGAATATTGATAGATTGATTCTTGCACATGGGAGGCTCATTAGGAGGCTCACTGGGAGGATTATTTGATTAAAATTAGATTAGAGAATCGCCAAAAAGGGGAGCAATATCGAATATCCGGCTAATATTCGGGGATTTCTTGGCTTTTTTCGGATTTGCGATTCGGAGAACGGTAAATAACGATTCTGTTCGAGAACAGAACCGCGACTGTGTTGCTGGCTCACTTTGGATTGTCAGATCGAGTGGATCAGACTTTCGAATAGCTCGCTGGTCTTTGCAGATGGGTGGGTATTGATCTCGCGCAGCAGGTCATTCTGGCAGCGCTCGTACTGGCGCACCACCGCGATTTTATTGCCCATGGCGGCGTGGACGCGCATGGCCAGGCGGTGAGCTTCCTCCAGGCAGGCTTCGCGG
>JAQTMA010000103.1:0-3651 GCA_028714615.1 Anaerolineaceae bacterium
CGCCAGGTTTGCTGATGTGGTTGTCTTGCCGACCCCGCCTTTTCCGGAGGCGACCGTAATGACTATGGCTGCCATGCTCCTCCACTACTTTGTTTTTGAATTCCATGATTCGATAATCACATGATCGAGATTCACACGCGCTGTCTCAGGCTGGGATTTCCCTCGCCGGCGATGAACGACGCCGATAACCTCTGCGATGCGAATCTGAGTGGGAGCCAAATCAAGCGCGCTCACGGTGGCGTTCAAGTCTCCGTTCGCGCCAGCGTGTACGGCACCACGTAAGTGGCCCCAAACGACCACGCTCCCACCGGCGCAAATTTCCGCACCCGGGTTCACATCTCCAACCACAACGATATGCCCCGGATGCGCCAGCCGGTATCCGGAGCGAAGCGTGCGCTGCACCAAGACGGTGCTGTCGCCGGGTAGATTCGTCTCCGAAACATGGACGGTTCGCTCAGGCCGTGGCGTTGAGAGGCGGGTGGCCATCCCCAACACCTGGGCAGTCGTCTCTGTTACTTGAGAGGAACCGATGACAGCCCACAATGAAATGCCGCGTTCAGAGAGGATGTCTCTCAAGGCGCCCAACTCCACCGCATGCAGAGCCCTCGCACCTACGTCTAGAGCAAGCCTGGCGCCCTGAAAGAAATTGTTGCCCTCGCCAACCTGCCGTAAAAGGGCTTGCTGCATGTCAGGCCACTCCCCTTCGCCTAACGTAGCTAAAATGCCTTCGCGGATACCTTTGATTTGGACAATCGAGCTGGTTGAAGGTGCCATGTTGTTAGCCGCCAATTATAACCGCTCCCTACTCTCCATAAGGGTTCTGATCGTTTTCCTTAAGCTTAAAATACCCTTCCATTACGTCTCTTACTATCGGGGCGGCTTCTTTGGATCCTTCCTGCCCATGGTAGACAAAGGCAACCACGGCTATTTCAGGGTCGTTATAAGGGGCGTATCCAATATACCAGGCATGCGCGGGCCACTTTTCTTCAACACATAATCCCTTTGGTCTGGCGATGTCATCGCAATATTCTGCAGTACCGGTCTTCCCGGAAGATTCAAAACGCGCGCCTTCGAAAACCGCCCGGGCGGTTCCATCGGTAACCACCTTGCGCATCCCTTGTTGCACTTCTTTCACCACCCAGGGGGCTATGGTCTTCCTTTCTACCTGGTAAACCGTATTCCCGAAACGATCGGTCAGGATATTACCCTGTGCATCCCTCTCGGGGAGAGGTTTGCCATCGGGTCCGTTGATATACGTCACCTGGTTGTCTTGATCAAATATCGCGATTTTTGGGTCTTTGGTCACATCCCAAACTTCTTTTGGGGTGAAAGGTTGGATAATATGGCCTTCTGCGTCAAGCACATTCTTGATCAATGTTGGTTTCATGTATTTGCCATCCGCCGCAATTACAGATGCAGACATCAACACCTGGATGGGGGTAGCCAGGACATATCCCTGTCCGATGGTCGAAATATAAGTGTCACCGCTCGACCAGTTTTCCGCATAGGTCAATCGCTTCCAGGTAGGATCCGGGATCAAACCAATTTGTTCTCCCGGCAGCTCGATACCGGACGCCTGGTCATATCCCAGAGCCTTCGCATACTCTCCTAAACGATAAATCCCAAGGCCGTTCCCAGGGACTTCGTCTTTATATCCACCACCGACCTTATAAAAGTACACATCGCACGAATTTGCAAAACCGTTCAAGAAATCTTGCATTCCATGCCCGCCGCCGGTGGTTTTATAAATCCAACATACAAAATCACGCGGGGTTCCGGGGTCGTTTTCATAGTAAATTTGATTAATGGTGATCTTTCCTGGGTCGTCAACCTGGTATTCAGGTGTAACCACGCCCTCATTCAGAATTCCCAATGATGCCGCCAGCTTGAACACAGACCCCGGTGGGTGTTCCGCCGAGATGGCATGGTTGAACAATGGCTTCCACGGATCTGTGGAAAGTTGTTGATAGTAATCGGCTGGAATGGCCCGCGCAAGGCGGTTATTCTCAAAGGTTGGATACGAGACCAATGAGAGGATCTCACCGGTCTTCGGATTCATGGCAATCACAACGCCGTTAGGTGATGGGGGATCCGGGAGAGTTGCAGTAAAATAATCTATCCACTTCTTAAGGGATGCTTCTGAGATCGCTTGCAACCGGGTATCGATGGTCAGTTGTAAATTCTTACCGGCAACCGGTTGAACCGGTTGCCCGATGGTTCCGATCTCTTGTCCGGCTACGTCTCGCTCCACCACTCGCGAGCCGTTGATCCCGCTCAGTAAGGGATTTCCATCCGCCCCACATTGTTGATCTGCCTCGATCCCTGCATAACCCACTTTATCCCGGCCGATCTGCAGATTGGCAACTTTATAACAAGGGTAATCCACCTGACCTTCCGGAACCGGGCCTAGAAATCCGACCACCTCGGCAGTCAACTCGCCTGTGGGATAATCTCGAACAGGTTCCACTTCAATATCCACACCCGGCCAATCTGCGGTTTTTTCTTTAATGATCATGGCCGTTTTCTCATCGATATTACATTTGATGCGTAAGGGTTGATATGGCCAATTTGTCGAGCCAATATATACGATTTGAGTAATGCCAAGGTCCGTCTGGCATGGAGAAAATGTTTTTACCGTGTTCTCATCAAGAGTCCCATGACTGACCGGGATATTCACCAGTTTCGATAACTCTCGGTAGATATCCTGGATTTCACCACTGGCCTGAGGCTCTTCCGGATCGCCCGGCAAGTTCGCCGGGGTAATTACCAGGTTATATGAGGCAGCATTACGAGCCAGGATGATCCCATTCCGATCGTAGATAATACCCCGGGGCGCTTGCAGGCTGATGGTTTTGATGCGGTTATTATTTGCCTGTTCTACGAATTCTTTACTGTTCAAGATCTGAAGACTAAACAGACGAATCCCGTAGAACACAAAAATCCCGGCGATGACAAGATACAACAGCCGTAAACGCCATTCCTCGAACCGCTTGCCGCTGGAGGTTATTTCACTCATGACTCTACCTCACTCGGGTACAGGCTATTTGCCAGGTCATTGACAAGTGCATACACAGGAATGGCAAGTAGCAAGTTCAATAAGACACTCGGTAATGTCACCTGGTTAATCACGGTCTGCAAGGGCATCCCAACCCCTTTGAATTGAAGGGCAGCAACGGTCAAACCTTGAGTAACCAGGGTACCGACGAAGGCGACTAACAACATAGTTAAGATCGGGGTTTGCCAGATACTCTTGCGTAAGAGCCGGGCAATCCCGGTTAGCAGAAGATAACCAACAAGAGGGACAAAACCAGGGACGCCTGAAACAAGACTCACCATTAATCCTCCAACCAATGCCCAAAACCAGGCAGTTGTCACCCTGTCATTCAATGCCCAAGCCGCAAGGGTCAGCATCACTACATCCGCAGTGCCGAAAAGCAGCGGGATGCGGCTAACGAGCACGCTCTGCAGCATGACCAGAATCACAAATAAGGGAAATGAAATCAGAGCAGCTATCATCAGTTACTGAGCAGGCGTAGGAATCAGTGGCGTGATGTCAACCGGTTTGAAATTGGTGATCACCAGCACAGCTTTCAAAGTTGAAAAATCAACCTTCGCCTGGACGGAAGCTGATTGAAACAAGGCATTTTCTTG
>JAQTMA010000103.1:3751-14259 GCA_028714615.1 Anaerolineaceae bacterium
TCAGTTTCTTCGGCCGGCGCTGCCACTGGAGCGTTCAAGGCCGACCAGGAATCTCTGAAAGGTGTCCAGGTTTTCCAGGATCATTCCGGCGCCACGCGCCACACATGTCATCGGGTCTTCTGCTACCCAAACCCGCAGGTGCAATTCGTCGCACAGGCGGTCGGCAAACCCGAGTAACTGTGAGCCCCCGCCCGCCAGACAAACCCCTGTTTCCAACAAATCTGCGACAATTTCTGGAGGGACCTCATCCAGCGCATCCTTGATCGTGTCGATGATGACCTGGACTGAACCGGCAATCCCTTCGCGGATCTCGACAGATGAGATTTCAAGAGCTTCCGGTAGTCCACTCACCAGGTTCCGCCCCCGCACAACGAAGGTCTTCTCTTCGAGTAATGGATAGGCAGAACCAATGACCATTTTCACCTGTTCAGCCATGCGCTCGCCGATGAACAGGTTGTACTTATTGCGCATGTATTGGATGATATCTTGATCCAATTCATCGCCGGCTACACGCAGTGAACGAGAAACCACAATGCCGCCCATCGATATTACAGCAACTTCTGTCGTACCTCCGCCAATATCGACTATCATGCTCCCACGCACTTCACCAACCGGTAAACCAGCTCCGAGCGCCGCCGCTGAAGGTTCCTCTATCAAGTAGGCTTCACGCGCTCCCGCAGACATCGCTGCGTCATACACAGCGCGTTTTTCGACTTCGGTTGCTCCAGAGGGAATCCCAACCACGACCCGTGGTCTCGGCAAGGGGACGATGCTCTGCTGGTGAGCTTTACCAATAAAGTATTCCAGCATCGCCTGAGTGATTTCAAACTCAGAGATGACCCCATCCCTGAGCGGTCGGATTGCTATCACATTGGCGGGAGTGCGCCCGACCATCTCCTTAGCTTGTGAGCCGATCGCCAACGGCTTGCGTGTACGCTTATCAATCGCCACCCAGGAAGGCTCATTGATCACGATCCCTTTTCCTCGGACGTTGACGAGCGTATTGGCAGTGCCCAGGTCGATGCCGATGTCCAGCGAGAAAAACCCCAAGAGCCAGTTGAGGGGATTAATCGCCAATCTAATCTCCTTAAACCCGTTTTCAAAGGCGTTTGCTGAATCGTACCCGTAAATCGACTGAAATTATACCATAGACCCCCTACTTATCTTTTTACTCACCGTTTCCTTCCAGCCAAGACTCCATATATGGTTTTTCAAGGGTTACCCCATCCAGGGTGATTTGCAAGGGATTAAATGTATCCACCATCACTGCCAGTTCATCTGTACGTTCTTTGCCAATCGATGCTTCGGTTGCACCGGGTTGAGGACCGTGAGGTAAACCACTCGGATGGAGGCTGATATCGTACTTGTTAATCCCCTTGCGGGATGTGAAGTTTCCTTCCGCATAGTAGATGACCTCGTCAGAATTGACGTTCGAGTGATTGTATGGAGCCGGGATTCCTTCAGAATGGTAATCGAGTAACCGCGGGACGAAGGAACAAATTACGAAGTTGCGCCCTTGGAACGTCTGATGCACCGGAGGAGGTTGGTGAATCCGACCTGTAATCGGTTCAAAGTCCTGAATATTGAAACTCCACGGGTATAAAAATCCATCCCAACCAACCACATCGAATGGGTGGTGGTCGAGAATGTGCCGTGTGAACCGGTTGCGGGCTTTTACGATTACATTGAACTCGCCCCGCCCGGTTTGAGCTTCTACAGCTTGGGGGGTACGAATGTCTCGCTCACAGTAGGGCGCGGATTCTAGCATCTGTCCGTACTCGTTGCGATAGCGGCGTGGGGGCTCGATTTGTGATAGCGCCTCGATTACCAAAAAGCGACTGGGCAGGTCCACTTGCATCTTCCAGGTGGTTCCATACGGAATCACGAGATACTCGCCATCCTGGAAACGCAAATTACCGAATTGGGTTTTTAATTCACCCGATCCCTCATGGGTGAACCAGACTTCATATGCCTGCGAATTTCGATAATAATCACTCATAGATTCGCTGGGAGTGCTTAGCCCCAATGTCATATCCTGGTTTCCCATCAAAGTTTTGCGAGCAGTCAAGGCATCTCCACCGGTGACCAGGGAGGATGTTCGGAATGCTCGGTGTTGAAGCGGCCCGAAATCGCAGTATTCGAGGTTTATCGGACCTAGATCTTCTACCCGCTTGACCCGAGGAGGCAAGTAATTGTGATATAGGATTGACTCGAGGCCGGAAAACCCTTCCAACCCTATGACCTCTTCGCGATATAAACCTCCATCCGGTTTCCGGAATTGGGTATGACGTTTATGCGGGATTCGTCCAGAGCATACATAATATGGCATCTGTCAACTCCTTACTATCAGGGATATGTTAACAATAATCCTCATGCTCAAATCTGTCCGGGTAAAAGAGATGGTCCAATTATATTTTTTAACACCCCCAGGCATTCCACTTCCAGCTCGACTTCGTCGCCTGGATTAAGGTACGGTCCGTTTCCACGAGTAACCTCCAGCAGACAGCCTGACCCGACCGTCCCCGTTCCAATGACATCACCAGGATAAAGGGTGCAATTTTGAGAAGCTCTGGCCAGTATCTCGCCCATTGAAAAATGAATGGACGCAAAGTTACCGCGCGATCGCTCTTTTCCGTTCACCCGGGCGACCATTTCCAGGTCGAATACCCCAGGGCGTCCGGTTGCTCGCTCCTTGATTTCATCAAGAGTTACCACCCAGGGACCAAGGGAGGTAGCAAAGTCCTTCGCTTTGGCCGGTCCCAAACGGACACGGGTTTCCTCCTTTTGGAAATCGCGCGCTGACCAATCGTTCATGATCATATAACCTGCAATATGCTCCTCGGCGCATTGAGGTAGGATATCGCGTCCAGGCTGGCCAATAACTGCCGCCACTTCAAGTTCATAATCCAATTCATTAGTCCCGCGGGGATAAGGAATTAAATCTTCAGGAGCGAAGATAGCTTCGGGATTACTGAAATAGAACACCGGAATGTGATACCACTCGTCCGGAATAGATTCGCCGCGGATTGCATATGCATTGTGGACGTGTTCCTCGAACGCGTAGAAATCGCGGATGGAGGGGGGGCGAATCAATGGAGCATGGAGCTTGATCCTTTCATACGGATTGACCAACGGAGCCTGAACACTCCCGGGGTCTTGCTCCAGCCTGTCCAGGCAACTCCGGAAGAATTCAAGACCTTTATGTCCACGTTGGAGCAAAGCCTGGAGCGTTTCTGGGGGGGCCTTACCTGCCAATTTCTCTTCCGGCTGAGTCCACTCCCATAAAAGGGCAACATCGACGATCCCGTCTGGGTGGATCACCCCCAGACGGGTCGTTTCTGGGCTTTGGCGCAGGCTAAACGTCACATACCGCATGAGTTGCCCGTTACAAATTACCGCGTTTGTTTTGCTCAAGCTCGATCGCCTCGAACAAGGCTTTAAAGTTCCCTACTCCAAATCCTCGGCTCCCGTGACGCTGGATCACTTCAATAAAAGCTGTGGGGCGATCCTGGATCGGTTTTGAGAAAATCTGGAGTAGATAGCCTTCATCGTCGCGATCGACCAATACGCCAAGCTCTTTGATCTTCGCAATAGGTTCCTTGATCTCTCCCACCCTTTCAGGCAGTTGCTGGTAATATTCGTCTGGTACCCGCAGGAATTCGATGCCTCTGGATTGTAGTTTGGTTACCGTGTCGAGGATATCCCCGGTTAACAGCGCAATATGTTGAACTCCCGGCCCCTGGTAATAATCCAGGAATTCTTCTATCTGGCTCTTTTTCTTCCCCTCAGCGGGCTCATTGATCGGCAACTTAATTCTTCCAGTGCCATTTTGCATCACCTTAGACATGAGCGCTGAATACTCAGTACTAATGTCTTCATCATTAAAATGGACCAATTGGCGGAATCCCATCACCTGGTGGTAATAGTTAACCCAATGGTTCATTTTGCCGAGTTGAACATTCCCGACGATATGATCAATTGCAACCAAACCGGTTGGTTCTGTTGGTCGTTCATAAGGTTGGTAAGTCGGGGCAAAAAGACCATGATAGCCCGCCCGGTCAACAAACATGTGGATAACTTCGCCATATGTGCTAATCGCTGCTGATCGTAAAATGCCGTACTCATCTTTCTCCTCCCGCGGAGGGTAGGCGCCGATTCCGCCTCTTTGAGTTGTTTGGAAGTAAGCCTCCTCTACATCTTCCACTTCGAAAGCTACGACTTTGACCCCATCTCCGTGCACGAGGTGGTGCGCAGCAAGCTCATTCGTAGGACCATACGGTGAAGAGACCACAATTCGGATTTGCCCAGATTCGAGAACGTAGGAAGCAAACTTGCGGTTACCTGTTTCCAATCCGGAATATGCGACCGGTTTCAAACCGAGCCCCTTCCACCACCAGAACATAGCTTGCTTGGCATTCCCCACCCAAAAATGGATATGGTCGATCGATTTGAGCTCTAAGAAGTCCCCTTCTTGCTCGATTGACCGGGTTTCCGCCTGTACACTGGTTACCATCATATACCCCTTTTCGTGCTCCAGTCGAATATTTACGATATTATTTATCTTTATTGTATACCCATTCTGGAGAATTTCAAACGTTTAATTGACAAAAAAAACAAGCGTGGCGATTTACTGCACCAAGCTTCCAAACTATGTTGATAACCTGCCCGCCGTAATCACGGAAAACAACTCCGCGTAGCATGTGCATGGCAGTACAGGACAGTATGAGCCTGTTTTGACATTCCCAAATTAACATAACCATGCACAACCATTTTTAGAATTGGTATTGCAATTTTGAGGGCCTTCCGATAGCTGCTGAAAATTGTTTCAGGTAACTATCTATATGGAATAACAATATGGTTTCCCTCATGATATCTACCCTGATAAGGATGCCGCATCCGGATCCATCCACCAGGCAACCGGAGCGGACGAACCGGTTGATGTGGATTGTAAAGCAATTTCCAAATTATCATGATTGGCGACTACCATAACAGGGACGCTGCGAACGGTCAGTTCTGCAGCAAGCTGGTCTGACCCCCTTAATCCCCCAAAGGAAGCAGCATCGATTAATACTACTACCGGATGCATGCTGCGTTTATCCAGGTCGTTTACCGCTAGTAGCAAACTCTCCTGAGTAGAAGGCGTGACTAAAACGACTGTGCTTCCTCGAGGGAGATAACTTGCCTGTGCTGTGGTTAAGCCTGTCAATGGCAACTTTCCCTCTGCATCTATAAAGGATAAAGTCTCTAGAATCTTGCCGAGTTGTCGTTCCCCGCGTTCCGCTGGGAGAACATTATAGGTACGACCTGCTGAGGCCAAACCCACAGCATGATTTTGGTTGATGAAGTAATTCGCTACCGAAGCAGCTACACTGATGGCATACTCGAAAGTTGCGGATGGTAGCCTGATCTCCTCGGGTTTATGGCGCCACAGTAAAAGCCGGTCGGCCTTGATGATCGGCTCCGCTTCCGGCAGGGCTGCCTGAACGCCATGATAGGCATCCAGGAATATCCAGACGTCCGCCTGAGGATCCTGTTCGAATTCCTTGACCATCAATTGATCACGGCGGGCGGTTGTCACCCAATGAATGCGATTAAGCGGATCACCCGGGCTGTACTCCCGTACACTGGCTGCGTATGGAGTGACCTCTAACGTCCGGTGGTGCAACGTTCTACCACCGGGAAGTAGTCCAGTCGGGGATGGAAACGTTTGTAAGTCGACCATGAAGGGCGTCACTAACAAGCTCCCAGGCGAAGGGATTACTTGGGTGCTAGTAAATAATCCAAACAAATCACCCGAACTGATCTCAGTAGGTCCCAGAAGGAATAATCCACGGTGGGTTAACCAACTATACGAGATGTACGTACGTTGGGAGTTTCCGCCGATCCAGGTTTGTACGCGCGAACCCGCCGAGCCGGGTAGAGGGCTTAAGTCACGGACAGCAATCCATAACCGGGCAAATCGAGAAAGGTTTTGTACTTCAAAACGTTCTTCGAAGATCTGCCCGACTTGTTGCCGCATCGTACGCGCCTTACGGGCGACATTAATATTTTTTAGCGAGAAGAAGGTCCAGATGTAACTACTGATTAGTAGAAATCCCCAGACGTAGATCAACCGGTAAAAAATCGCTTCCCCCCAGATTGCTGCGGCTGTGGTACTAGCCATTAGCAGAATCACCACTACCCAGGCTGTGCGCCGGATCTTTATCAACGCCCTTCTACTCCACTCAAGTCTCCCCCCGGGACGGGCAGGTTATTCATGATCTCCTGGACAATTTTCTCGGAGGTTAAATTACGTAACCTGGCAGATGGGCTGACAACCATACGGTGGGCCAATACCGGCACTGCCAACGCTTTGACGTCGTCGGGGAGTACGTAATCGCGCGCTTGCATGGCCGCTCTCGCTTGCCCTGCCCGGAACAAACCCAGGCTACCCCGTGGGCTGGCGCCAAGGTAAACGTCGCCATGCTCGCGGGTCTGCCTGGTCATCTCCACCATGTAACGCTTTACACCCGGCGCGACGTAAGTACGTTTGATCGCCTCTTGTACTTCTTGTAATTCGGCAAGCTCAATGATCGAAGTTAGCTCTTCAATTGGATGGCGAAGTTGCTGCCGTTCTAGTACCCTGATTTCATCCATCAAATTGGGATATCCCAACCTTACCCGCAGTAAAAACCGATCTAGCTGCGCTTCAGGAAGTGGGAAGGTGCCTTCGTACTCGATGGGGTTTTGAGTTGCCATAACCAGAAATGGTTTCGGTAATGGATGAGTGATGCCATCCACGGTTGTCTGGCGTTCTTCCATGGCCTCTAATAAGGCAGATTGAGTTTTTGGAGTAGCCCGGTTGATCTCATCGGCAAGCACAACCTGAGCCATTAACGGTCCGGGGCGGTATTCGAACTGCCGGCTCACCTGGTTAAAAATCGAAACCCCGGTTACATCACTCGGTAGCATATCAGGGGTGAATTGAATGCGGCTAAACGAACACCCTAGCGATTTAGCGAGGCTGCGCGCCAGAATCGTTTTTCCCACTCCCGGCACATCCTCGATCAACAAATGACCCTGGCAGAGCAAACCAATCACGACCATTTCAAGGGTCTGATGTTTGCCGACCATCACCTTTTCCAGGTTTTGAATCACACGTTCCGTGAACGATTGCACGGTAGTCGTGGCTACTTCCATGTGTAAACTCCTTTATTCATGCTCATCTTCGATTATCTTACTCGGTCTGTTTCTACCTGTTCGCTTTCGAACGACGAACCAGACAACCAATCCAAAGCCAGCCAGAATACTAATCCCCACCCCGGTTCGAAACGATCCCGGACGGTATTCAATAGCCAGCTCATGTATTCCCTGGGGGATTTCGATTGCGCGAAATAGTGTATTCGCCACGCGGATCGGGACTTGTTTTCCATCCAAAACCGCTCTCCATCCAGGATACCAGGTATCCGCTTGCACCAACCACCCCCCATCGTCCGTAGTGATTTTTAATTTCAATTGTTGTGTATTCTCGTCGATTATATCAATTTTGGCAATTCCTGCCGTATGACAAGACACCGGGTGTGCTGCGAAGCTGCCTTCAACAACGATCGTCTTGTCTGACGGCACAGCCCGGGTAGAAGATGTGTTCAACTGTGAAAAGATGCGCCAGGCATCCTCTTCATTGATTGCAAATTGAGCACAAGCAGCCCAGCTTAACTTCGCGGCAGCCTGCAACGGTTCAAAGCGAACGCCTGCCTCAAGATTTTCATCTGGTTTCTCTACGACACTCACGGCCATCAAACGGAGCATGACCTGTTTCAAATCTGGACTCGCCTGATCGAGGTAATCCATCCAGCGTGCATACCTGCCGGGGACCAATGGATCATAATTGTTCACAGATGCAATACCTGCAAAGATATTTGCATTGGCTAAGAAATAACCTTTCAATTCGTCCCACGGCCGAGGGGGATTTAATGTTTTTACCTGGAAAAACCGTTCATACTTGAGGATATTTTCGTCAGATCGTGAGATATATAGCCGCTTACCATTGAGTAAACGAGAAACCTCCGCCTGGTTGGTCGCCGGTTCTCGATAAAACGCCAGATTAATTCCAGGGTTCATTCCCCAAATGGTAGTTACCAGGTCCACTGCAACGAGTACAATGACTCCCCATCCCCAGCCCGTAGTTAACCAGGGAGGGCTACTCTGCACCGGCTTGTATAAGTTCAATAACCCTGCGCCCACTCCATACAATCCTGCTAACGCCAATGCCCGGACGAAGGTGGGGGTGACACCCCCCATGTATACCCATGCCACGCCAGACCCAATCAGCACGGCTGCTGCCCCAGCGGTGGCCAGCCGCGCCCAGTATAAACCACGACCTTCCGGGCGCTTCCAAACCTGGACGCCGATTCCGGCCAACAGCGCCAGGATAAATACGAACCAAATCATCCACCTCGTAGGCGCCTGGAACATATTGAAGGTTGGAATATATTGATATAAGGCTGGGAAGACAGGGGTATTTCCTCCCAAAGCTAACATCAGGGTGATTGGCAAGAGCATCAATAGAAATCCTACCAAAGGAAGGTATTGCTTTGATAGTAAGCGGAACTCCCCATCCCTCCGCATACGGAAGATCTTCATTGCTCCGAGGATAGCCAGTAATAATGGCAGCAAACCGATATAGATGGCATCTTCCCAATAATATGCTGCGTACCAATAGTCACCACTCACGGGCGAACCAAACATGACTGGAGCAATCAAGGTAAGCAACCGCCAAGGCCAGAACGAATAATTAAGCGCAAGCCCGTAATCTACGGCGGATGCTCTTTGAGACTGTAGCAGGAATTCTGTGGTCGGTATCAATTGAGCCGCCGCCAGTCCTGCCCCAAGGACTCCAGCGAATGCGAAATCTACTAAACCATGCACCATTCCATGCCAGCCAGTATTATGCTGTGACCAGATCCCCACCCAGACTGCAGCGAGCAGCAAGGTGTACCAGGCGATTTGGGCATGACCGGCCAATAGCATGAGCCCAATGACAATACCCAAGGGGACAACCCGGTCAAACAATCGGTACGGTTTGACTGGTTTCTTGGCAGGAATTGGACAGGCTATGCGGCATGCAAACAACATTACCAGCGGTAGCCAGGCTAATGTGGCATTCATGCTCAAGAAACCAGAGCGGGTAACGAGGTATGCCGACAAACCGAATGCCAGACCGCTAACGGCCTGCCCAAGTGGATTTACACCTATCCGGCGAACCAGCATTGCCATTCCGATGCTGGCGAGTACCCAATGAAACAATATCAAGATCCCTTGCCCCCACGCCTGCATGGCCGTTCCACCAATTGCTTGCAATCCTAACAGGAACCAGTTGGGAGGGTAAAGCAATCCGGATTGGTAATTGGCCAGGAGAGGTGTACCCATGCCATTCAGCGGATTCCACAGAGGAAATTGTCTTGATTGTAAGATCTGCACTGCCAGGGTTCGCCACGGAACGAACTGCAAGTAAGGGGTCCCCCAGTACACAGCCTTTCCAGTAAACAACACTGGGGCGATCAGACCTAATGGTGCAAACCAGAGCGGCAAATATGGGAATTGAAATGCAACAATCAACCTTTTCTTGATCATAGGGTGGCTTATCGATGATTTACCCTGAAAATTTGGATTTCATCCTGATCATATACTTCATTCAACCACGGGCTAGTTTCGGGAATCCAATGTCCAATTGTTTTTTCTACAGGCCCCCAATAAACGTAAGCTACACGCATTTTTTGCAGAAACCGTTCTTGCTGGATTTGATTCATCTCCCCTTTATAAAATGCATTGACTGCTGGTTGGACCTCACTGAAGTATATGCTCTCGGTCCCGAGACCAGATACAACTCGTACAGGTTCATAAGCAGGTAATACATTGCCCGTTTCGTAAGAAGACAGGACAACAGGGATGGATTGGTCGTGATTACTAAAATAATCGAACGCATTTACTTCAGAGCGAGACCGAAAGAGGGGCAACCCGGGATTCAACACTGCAATAATACCGCCAGTCCATAAGAATAACGTCGAAAAAAACAATGGACTTATGGCAAAATTAACAAATCTCGACATGCCAGGCTTCTTATCCAAAATAACCCCTATCCCTGTAACTGCCAGTATCGCCAAAGGGATCCATACGCCTTCAGGCAAACGACGTTGGGCATTGATCGGGAGGTAGGCCATGACTGGAAAAAGGATTAACCAGCTTATGAGAAGCGGGGATTCCTCTGCATGATTGAGTAATAATCGTTTCAATCCGATAATAGCAAGCGGAGTTACCAAAGCATAGGCAGCCAGGTAAATAACCGGATGCGGTGATAAGACCAGGCTTTGCAGGTTCCATTGTTTCGTAAACGGATCGAACAATGAAAGATATACCATCTGTAATATGACCGGTGACCCGATAGCTGAACCAATCACCCATTTTCTAAGTAATTTTCTCCAAGCGCTCCATCGACCCTGGTCAGGCTGTTTTCGGTAAGATTTCCACCT
>JAQTMA010000104.1 GCA_028714615.1 Anaerolineaceae bacterium
ACTTGAGTCTTTGTATCATCGAACATACAAACACCGGACGAACATCAAATGAATGGCCAGTTATCTACCGGATCCAGCCTTCAGGAGGATTGATCATGGAGATCTCCACCACAGAATACAAGCATTGCGACCTGCTCAAAGTCGCTGGGCGCATTGATTCTTCCACAGCGTCCCAGGTATCCGAGACCTTCAACGAAATGCACCAGAAGGGAAGGTATAAAATTGTATTTGACATGAGCGAAACCGATTACATCTCCAGTTCGGGTTTGTGGGTGCTGGTAAATGCACAAAAAGCAAGCAAACGGTATAACCGGGGTGAAGTGGTTCTGGCTTGCGTCCCCGAAAGAATCTATGCTGCATTGGACCTGGCCGGCTTTATCCCCTTCTTCAAGCTGTACGACAATATTACCACCGCTGTCGGAAGCTTTTAACCGACCCGGTTCTTTCATGAAAACGGCGACTTTTCCCGGTCGGTATGATAGCCTGGCCCGGATCAGTGAGTTTGTCCTCAGAGCGGCCAAACAAGCCGGTCTGGATGAAAAAGCGGTATATGCCGTCCAGACGGCTGTCGACGAAGCGTGTTCCAACATTATCGAACACGCCTATGGGGGTGAAGGGCTTGGAGAAATTAACTGCTCCGTTCTCAACCAAGAGGACAGCCTGGCCGTCATTTTACGCGACCGGGGAAAATCTTTCGATCCAAGCTCGATCCCAATCCCAAATGTCCATTCCAAGCTGTTTAGACGGAAAGAAGGGGGGTTGGGATTATTTTTCATACGGAATTACATGGACGAAGTGCGTTTTGAATTCTCGTCCGAAAAGGGCAACCAGTTGACGATGATCAAGTACAAGGAGAAATCCACTTGAAAAGTGGCCAGCCAGTTGAAACGGATGCACGCTGGAGGGGGCTATTGGCTCTCGGCGAGCAGCTCCTGGCGAAGCCATCCATCCTAAACCAATATAATTTGATCATCCAACAAGTAGGCCAGCTTTTGCAAGCACGAGTAGAGCTGGTCCTCTGTGAAGATTACTACCACCTCCCTGGCGAAGATCCCGTTCAAATTATTTCAACTCGAAAACCCAGCCGTCTGACACTAAAGGCGCTAACAAGTCGCCTGGTGCAAATTAGTCCCGTTGGAGATTCAAGCCCGGTCAACCTGGCCCTTCCCCTACAGACACAGAACACGCTGCTGGGCGTCATCCAGGTGAAGCGATCCAACACCCAGCCCTTCTCTCCAGAGGATCGCCAATTTATCGAAGCAGCCACCCATTACCTGGCAGAACTACTCCTGATTACCCACCAGGTAGCGATTAATAACTGGCGCCTCGAACAGCTTTCTCTGGTGCGCGAAGTTAGCGCTCAATTGGTGCATATCTCCGATCTGGATGAACTCGCGCACAAGGTCTCTCACCAGATCCTGGATACCTTCCACTATTATTATGTGGCAATCCACACAGTAGAACCAGGGAAAGATCGTCTACGCTTCCGCGCGAATGCATATGCCCGAGGGAAATCGGACAGTCATCCGGCACACCCTCACAAAGTGGAAGTTCGGCTGAGCGAAGGGATCGTCGGCGCTGTTGCCCAAATGGGAACTGAAGTTTTAGCTGCCGATGTACAACATGAACCTCGCTACCGGTTTGTCGATGGGCTGCCCGAGACTCGCTCTGAGTTTGCGCTTCCGTTAAAAATCGAGGACCACATTTTAGGCGTCTTGGATGTGCAGTCAGACCAGGTGAACGCCTTCCACGAGATCGACCAACTGGTATTACGAGCCTTAGCCGATAACATTGCTATCGCCATCGAGGGCACCCGTTTGTATAGCGACCTGCGCAAGCGCGTCGAGCAAATTACGACCGTAGCTGAGGTCAGCCGGTCGATCACCTCCATCCTGGATGTAGATGACGTCATTCGGGAGGTCGTTAATCTGTTGCATGAGCGCTTCGGTTACCCATACGTTCATGTCTTTACCGTGACCCCTGGAACGCGGAAAGTGCTCTATGCGGCCGGCAGTGGACCACGCAGCCAAGCATTTGCAGAATCTGGCCTGGCATACGATTTGGATGCTCCTTCTGGCATCATCCCTTGGGTAGCGCGCACGGGGAAGACCCTAGTTGCGAACGACGTGTCGAAAGAAAAGCTGTACCGGCCAACCGAGTTACCCCCCCTGGATACCCGAGCCGAACTGGCGGTGCCGTTTCTCTATAATGGCGAAGTTCTGGGTCTGTTAGATATCCAAAGCGACCAGGTAAACATCTTCGATGAAGATGACCTGTATATATATGAAACCCTGGCCGCCAACGTTGCTATCGCTATGCGCAACGCGCGCTTATACAGATCGGAGAAGTGGCGTCGCCAGGTAGCCGAATCGCTGCGCGATGTAGCCGGTTTGCTTTCCGCAAACGTGGGGGTTGACCAGGTTCTTGAAGCAATTCTAACGGAACTAGAGCGTAACCTGCCTTGTGCAGTTGCCGCTATTTGGCTGGTCGAGAATGACCCAACGGATTCAGACGGTGAAGTTAGCCAGCGACTGCGCCTGGCAGCCATTCATGGGGATAATCCCGAAGAAGTGCAACGAGTGCGTGACGTTGTCCCCGATGGGGATGACTTTCTGGCGCGAACGTTAACCAGTCTAGACCCGATCATCCGCTCACCGGATGATCCATTCGGCCCGCTCGGGGCGGCGCTTGGTTACGTCCAGGATTATTCATCCATTGCTGCGCCCCTACGCTCAGGAGATGAACCGCTCGGCTTGCTGGTGTTAGTTCACCCTACCCCCAGCCGGTATGGCGGCGAAGCCCAGGGGATGACCAAAGCTTTCGCCAGTTACGCGGCGGTTGCGCTCGAAAATACCCGGTTGTATGCCTCGGCCCAAGAACAAGCCTGGGTTTCCACGGTGATGCTGCAGGTGGCTGAAGCAACTCAAACCTATGAAACACAAGATGAACTGCTCTCGGCTGTCGTTCGACTTGCACCCATGCTGGTGGGGGTGCGCGGAACAGGCGTATTTCTATGGAACACTCTGGCAGAGAGCTTCCACCTGGCAGCATCCTACGGCTTGGAAGATACGCAAAAAGCCGATTTCGAAACGCGAACCATCTTTCCGGGGGATGCGATAGCCTTCGATCAAGTGCGTTTTCAAAAAACTCCCGTTTTCGTACAGGATTGTCGCAAGGAGTTAGGATTTGGAGAAGCGGCAGCCTGTGAAACTGATTCTTACGATTTTGTGCTCTTTCCCCTTCTAACCCGGGGAGAATTCCTAGGCGCGTTCTTGGTCGAGCAACGCGGCCAGCCCGCGATTGCAAATATCGAACAAAGGTTCGGCAGCGAACGCCTGGCTATTTTGCAAGGCATTGTGCAACAGACTGCGGTGGCAGTAGAAAACATCCGCCTTTTAGAAAACAAACAGGAAGAAGCTTATGTCACTGCCGTCTTGCTGCAGGTAGCACAGGCTGTCGTCAGCTCGAATGGTCTGGAAGATATCCTCGGTTCAATCGTGCATTTGATGCCGATCCTGGTCGGTATTGATTTCTGCGCCATCTTCCTGTGGGATGCAGAGCAGGAATCATATCACCCGGCGCAAGTGTATAGCGGTTCCTGGAACCTTGAAGAAGGCCTGTTTACCCGCGACACTGCCCTGGGAGAATATCCCTTATTGGATGCGGTACTGTCCAATCAGGCATTGGTCGTTTGCCCCTTAGGAAGCCCTGTTCCACCGCCCAACCAATGGCTAACCCTACCTCTCCCCGAGGGTGGCGAAGGGCAAGAAGCCTTCCTCAAGGGAAACCAAGACCTGCTGATGGCTTTCCCCCTTTCCGTCAAAGGAGTGCACTTTGGAGTGCTGCTCGCCCAGGAAGCGGGCGCCGATCCAGCCTTCCGCGAACGAAGGATTGAAATCATAAACGGCATCGCCCAACAAGCCTCCCTCGCTATTCAGAACGATCGGCTCAATCAGGAGATGGTGGAACGGGAGCGTCTTGAACGCGAATTCCAACTGGCTCGCGATATCCAACGTACCTTCCTGCCCACCCACACCCCAAAACCGAAAGGTTGGGACCTGGACGTGCGCTGGCGACCAGCGCGTGAAGTGGGAGGGGACTTCTATGATGCATTTGAGTTGCCCGGTAACCATCTGGGATTGGTGATCGCAGACGTCTCTGACAAAGGTATGCCCGCGGCACTCTATATGACCGTCACTCGGACCCTCATCCGAGCAGCCGTTCAAGAGGAGGACTCCCCTGCGCGAGTACTAGAACGCGTAAATAACCTGCTATTGATGGATTCCCAATATGGGGCATACGTGACTTGCGTGTATGCGATCGTTTCGTTGGATAGCGGTCAAATCACCTATGCGAATGCCGGCCACAATATTCCGCTGATCCTGCGAGCCAACTCGGGGGTGATTGAGCCATTAAAGAAGGGGAGCATGGCGATGGCTGTGCTTGAGGATAACCCACAGGTCGATCAAACGGTAATCTTGGAATCGGGTGACATTATCTTACTGTTCACAGACGGGGTTACGGAGGCTTTTTCTGCAGAGGGAGAACTTTACGGGGATCAGCGCTTAATGGCAGCCATCCATTGCTGCCCGTTGGATTCTGCCGGGGAATTACTCGAGCATCTTGACCAATCGCTCCTTGAATTCGTACACGGCGCGCCAGCCTCGGATGATATTACCTTGATTGCCTTGCGCCGGGAGGGGACGGCTGGCGCTTCCTAAATAGAAACCCTTGAGATCGCTCTTCCATCCTGGTCATTATTGCATGAACCTGCAATAATGACGGATGATAATGTTTGTAGTGCGCGCTTCAGCGCGACTGTTTGTAGTGCGCGCTTCAGCGCGCTATCCCGGCGATCCACTCATCTCATCATCAAGGACCCCCTCACCCCCACTATACGCCATGTATACCTACCGATCACTCTCACCAAGCGAACGAACCCAACTCATCCAGGAACGTCTCTCGCGCGGATATCCTCCCCACTCACCTCCACACCCGGTACAGGACGCCCAAATCTACCTGATCACTGCTGCGTGCCTGAACCATCTTCCCATCATGAACACCCCTGAGCGACGGAAAACTGCTTTGGACTTCCTCTTTGAGCAAGCAATTACCCACGGTGTGGAAATCCTTTCTTGGGTGATCCTCCCCAATCATTACCACATCCTGGTGAATCTCGACCAGCTATCTGACATGGGCCTGATCACACAAAGGGTGCATGGAACGACCGCCCACATGTGGAACCAGGAGTATCATTGTGAGAAGCGCAAGATTTGGTATCGCTATACCGACCGCGCCATTCGCAATGAGAACCATTATCAAGTCACCCTGAATTACATCCATTTCAATCCGGTCAAACACCAATATGTAGAATCTGCCAATAATTGGATGGAGAGCAGCCTGGCATGGTATTCTCAAACCAACGGAAAGGAGTGGCTGCGTGAGAACTGGAGTCGATATCCTATCCTGGAGTACGGACGAGGATGGGACGAGTAGAACGAAGAGAGCACGCTGACCTGCAAGTGGTGCTACGCAAAGCGCGCACGACACATGGGGGTTATTCTACCGCGGGCTAGTGCGTGCTAAAGCAAGCACTACGAACTTGCAGAATACTTTTTGTCCGCAAGGTATTTCACCCGATTAAGGGTGTTAATGAACTGATCACCGAATGAGTTACTCGGAATGACTAAATCACACGAGACACCCCGCAGAGTCATACCTGCAAGAGGGACGAGTAGCACGACTGCCCTGCTAGGAGCGCTGGATTGGTTTTTACACTGATGCCATGCAGATAGACTAGAACTTGATAAAAGTAACCACTAGCGTACCGATGGAGGCAATGCTGATAATTACGGTGCAAACAATGGCGAAATACTTTTGGAAGCGGTTATTGGCAAATTCGCCCATCAGTTTCTTGTCGCTGGTGAGCTTGATCAGGTAATAGAAAACCAACGGCAGGCTCATGGCGTTGATAATCTGGGTGATGATCGCCAGTTTAAAGAGTGACAGCCCGGGGAACATGATGACGATCGTAGCCACAACCAGTTGGGCAATGAAGAGGACATAGAAAGTCTTGCTTTGCTGAAAGCTCATATCCAAGCTACCGGAAAGACCAAAAAATTCAGCGAAAGCATAGGCGGTACAGAGCGAAACGATGACCAAGCCCATAAAGCCGGCATCGAGAATGCCGATAGCAAACAACGTTCCGGCAAGTTTTCCGGCGAAAGGTTGGATGGCAAGCGCCGCCTGTTCACCGGAAATCAAGGGGATTTTATGAGCGAATAGGGTGGCAGCAGTCGCCACGATCATAAAGAATGAAAAGAAGTCCGTCAGAAAGGCGCCCCAGTAGGTCTCCAACTGGGAGTAACTCACCCGGCCCTTCTCGATCTTCTTATCATAAGCAAAACTGCTTATGAAGAACTGCCCCCATGGGGTAATCGTCGTGCCCAGCACACCCATTCCAATGATCAGGTAGTTCCGTAAGTATTCCGGAGTAGCTTCAACCCCGTGTGGGTAAAAGATGTTGCTGACGGCTAACCCCCAATCTGGTTTTGCCTTCACGGCAGAGATAATGTAAGCCAGGTAGAACAAACACGCCAACAGCATAACATTCTGGGTTAACTTATAATTCCCGCGGGTGATGAAAACGAAGGATATCAATACGATCACAATCACGAAGGGGATCGAGGGGATATTCAACATGGCACTGGTAATTTTTACGGCCGACAGCTCCGTAATGATAGTGCCCATATTGGCGATCAATAGACTGGTGAACATCAACACCGTCACCTTGACTCCGAATTTCTCGCGAATCAGGTCGGCTAAACCACGCCCGGTGATGACCGTCAGGCGCATGCCCATTTCCTGGGTGATGCCCAGCAGGACGGTTATCAGCAACAAAGGGAATAAGATCGGGTAACCCAGGGTGGCGCCTGCCACGGAATAGGTCGCCACACCGCCGGCATCGTTATCCGCCATTGCCGTGATGGTGGCTGGACCGAAGACCGCCACAAATACCAAAATCCTTTTCCAGAAGCTTCCGATGAAGCTCCGCTTCTTCTTCCCGATGGATTTTTCTTCCATGTTCGCTCTACGAGAGATTCTGTTTCCGGATTATCGGTAATAGCGCGGCAGGCGTTTCTTCCATGCCGTGGGAATGATTTTATCCAAGGCGTCGTCGGATGTGACGATCCCCATCAGATGGTTATTCTCGTCGACCACCGGAATAGCAAGCAGATCGTATTTCGCAATCGACTGAGCGACATCATCCTGGCTATCCGAAGTCAGAACGCTCACCACCCGCTTGTGCATAAACGATTTCACAGGAGTCTCCGGATCAGCCATGATCAAATCGCTGAGGGAAAACACACCGATCAGGCAATTGTCTTCATCGGTAACGTACACATAGAAGATGGTTTCAGCTTCGCTTGCCGTGCTGCGCAGAAGAGCAATGGCTTCCTGTGCCGTAATATTCTCTGGGATGGTGACGTACTCGGTGGTCATAAGACCGCCAGCCGAATCTTCCGGATAAGCTAGCAAGCGGCGCACATCCTCAGCGTTTTCGTCTTCCATCAGCTCCAAAAGATCCTCGCTGCGCTCTTTGCCGAGTTCCGCCAGCAAGTCGGCTGCTTCATCCGGAGCCATTTCCTCGAGCACATCTGCCACCCGTTCGTCTGGCATAGATTTCACCAGACTGGCCTGAAAATCAGGCTCAACCTCCTCCAGGGTATCTGCCAGTGTTTCAATATCGAAAGTCTCCAGCAAATCATCCGATTGGGCACGTGACAGGTCGCTAATGATCTCGGCCAGATCGGCCGGGTGCAGTTCAGAAATTCGATCGCCAGGTACCTTGAGACGCATGCTGTCACTATCTGAAAGTAGCTCCACATCGTCCCAGGAAATTTCGTTGCCTGATAAGGGTTTCTTAACGCGACCAGCAAGACTTTGGGCAAGGCGCGCCAACCCCATCCGACGAAGCAATCCCAAGCTGCCCACGTCTACATTGGCGACAAAAAAAGAGCCATTAACCCGGGTTAGTTCCAGATCATTTACTCGCACAACCCGCACCCCATTGGTATCGATGATCTGCTTATCCAGCACATCGCGCGCCAGGTAAAGATCCGTCTCCGCAGGGTGGTAGCTTTCTATCTCTTGCCTCTTTAAATTGAGGGGGATGGCTGGGGCGATAAAAACCGCCAGTTGGTGAAAGGGGATTTCTAGATGCTGGTTAGCGTGCTTGACCTGGATAGCGACTACCATGGGATGTGGGATATCCCCCCGAATGCTGGCAATCACATCTTCGAGCTCGCCAATCCGCTCGCCGTCGATGTCGGTTACCGGTTTGCCGATTAATTCACTAAGGTAAGCCATCGGGCACCTCCGGGCAGAAAAACGCCCCGCGGCGAACGGGGCATATCAATTGTCAGGGATAAAGTCAAACAGTGTAAACCGGATTAATCGCACCGGTTCATGTCAATATCGAAACGCTTTCACTCCGGCTGGTTCAGCCTTCGGTGACATCTCGGAGTACAACCATGCGCACATCGGGAAGCTCGCTATACCACAATAGGAAAGCGGAAAGGGTCATAGCGATGACCGTAAGTACCAGATAGGGTATGTTCGCGACCTGGACACCATTGTCATTCATGGTAGCGTGGGGCATGATCATCATCAGCCGGCTGATCACGTTAATCCCCTGGGAGAAAGATACCAAATACCAGGGCCACAGCACGTCGCGTTGCTGGAAAATCAACTCCACATCGGCGATCAGCACCAGGATTGCCAAGAGAACCGGCAGCCACCATTCTTGTGAATCAGGAGAGAAAGAGGCTGAAGGAAACAGGATGAGCGGGATAAACTGCAGGACCAGAATAACAAAAACCACAGGTTTACGAGTGATGAACTTGCGTACCATGGTCCGCGTGCCTCCTGGGAGAATGTGTAATCCGAAATTATCGATAAACTAAATGATCAAATGATTATAAAGAAATCTCATACGGCTGTCAAGAAACAAAAGAATGAAAATCGATCAAGAAAGGAACTTGACATAGTCGATTTTTTTATGTATAGTATCTGGAACAGAATCGCTACCCAAATTCGTAACTATTATCCACGACATCAAGAACAGGAACTGAATACAGGAGCAATCATCCCTTATTTTAGGTGTAGGTATTTTTCGGAAACACCTGCTTGTTGGAAAAAGGATTACAAGGAGGGAGGTGGTATAGCCCACAGGATTCGGATTTCTACCTGGATGACACCCCACAGATTATCATCAAGTGAGGTTATGAATCCATCAATCGGTTAAGCTCTACACAATCCAAGGAGGAGATCTATGCGTACGTTTAAAGTATTCAGTATCCTGATGGTTGTTGCCTTGCTCTTCACGGCATGCACCCCAGGGGCAAAGACGGTTAAGATCGCAATTTTAGCACCCCTGTCTGGCTCTCAGCCTACCTTCGGCGCTATGACCCGGGATGGCGCTTTACTGGCTATCGACCAGTGGAATGCCAAGGGTGGTGTGTTAGGTGCGAAGATCGTCGGCCAGGTGGAAGACAGCCAATGCTCGGCTGATCCGGCCGTAGCGGCTGCCAACAAGGTCATCAGCCAGGACAAGATCCACTACATCGTCGGCGAAGTCTGCTCCAGCGCTTCGATCCCTGTCTCCGATATCGCCAACGCTGCTAAAGTCGTGCAGATCAGCCCGACCTCCACAAACGTCAACCTGACTGTGGACAAGAACGGTAAAGTCAAGGATTACATTTTCCGAGCTTGCTTCATCGATCCCTTCCAGGGCAAGGTAGGCGCTAAATTCGCTTTTGAAAACTTGAAAGCGAAAACCGCCTTTGTCATGCTCGACCAGGGCAACGACTACGTCAAGGGCCTGGCGGAAGCATTTGAAGCTTCCTTCAAAGAGTTGGGCGGAAAAGTCGTCGGTAAAGAAAGCTACACCAAGGGTGATACCGATTTCTCCACCATCCTCTCCAAGGTATCCGACACCAAGCCGGACGTGATTTACCTGCCTGATTACTATCAAACAGTCAATCTGGTCACGAAACAGGCCAAGGAAAAGGGCATCACTGCTCCATTCATGGGCGGCGATGGCTGGGACTCGTCAGACCTGGATAAGGTAGCGGCTGCAGGTGGATACTTCACCAACCACTACTCCCCTGAGGACCAACGACCAGAAGTCCAAACCTTCTTGAAGGATTTCGGGGCGAAATACAAGGACGATAAGGGCAATCCAAAAATTCCGGACGCTCTAGCTGCCCTGGCTTATGACGCCACCAACCTGCTGATCCAGGCTATCTCCAACGCCGGCGTCGACGATGCCACCAAAGTCCGTGATGCAATGATCGGTATCAATTTCAAAGCGGTATCTGGCACGATTACCTTTGACGCTGACCACAACCCGATCAAATCTGCCACGATTTTGGCTGTGACACCTGACAAGATCAAGTTCGAGGCAGTTGTCAATCCGTAATAATCTTCGTTTACGAAGGTTTTCGCACATTACTGGTGGAGGGCGATCCCCATCGCCCTCCACCCATGCAGTTTAAAATCGTTCTGTAGGAGGTACCCTCCTGATGCAGCAGGCAAGCGTTTCTCAAACATTGATGCCGGTCGTAAACAAACCGAAAACACGCCTCGCGTGGGTTGGCCAGGGGTTTCTGATCCTTTTGGCTATTGTCGTAATTATTGTTCTTGGACTCAACCTGATCAAGAATCCGTCATTATTCTTCCAGATCGTGGTGAGCGGCCTCCAACTTGGCTTTGTTTATGCCATGATCGCTCTCGGCTACACGATGGTTTATGGCATCGTCAAGCTGATCAATTTTGCCCATGCCGACGTGTTCATGGTGGGAGCCTTCGTCAGTTATTACGCCGTGGCGAATTTCAAACTCCATCAATGGCCCGAGGCAGTTTTCCCGGGCATCCCTCCCGGCGTTAGTATCGTGGTCGGATCGCTGACCGTCATCTTGTTATCGATGATCATCTGTACCCTAATGGCGGTGATCATCGAGCGGACAGCGTATAAACCCTTGCGAAATGCCCCCCGCATTGCCGCATTGATTACCGCAATCGGCGTATCCTTTTTTCTGGAATTCTACGGGGCTCTCAATTTTGTTTTTTCTCCCCGTTTCATCCCATACCAACGTCCTTTTGACGTGACTGCCTGGTACATCAAGAACGGTGTGTTTCCGATTACACCCGGTCAGGCGCCGCCAAGTGGCAGTGTGACGTTTTCAAACATCCTGGTCATTATTATGATCGCCTCCATCCTTGTGCAGTTGATCCTGCAATACCTGGTACGGCGAACCAAAATTGGCATTGCCATGCGAGCTACCTCGTTCGACAAACCCGCAGCCCGCTTGATGGGCATCAATGTCGATCAGGTCATCTCGTTCACCTTCGCCGTTGGGGCTGCCTTCGCCGGGTTGGGTGGTGTGCTCTACGCAATCGCTTATAGTTCGATCTGGACCCAGTTGGGCGTCTACCCGGGCCTAAAAGCCTTCGTGGCTGCCGTCCTGGGAGGGATTGGAAGTATCCCAGGCGCTCTCGTCGGAGCGCTGATCATGGGCCAGGCGGAAGCGCTCACCGCAGGCTATATCTCGACCCCCATGCGCGATGCGGTCGCTTTTACCATTTTGATCATTGTCTTGCTCGTCCGCCCAACCGGCATTTTCGGCGAGCCCGAAAAAGAGAAAGCTTAAGGCACCCGCCATGGACCTGACATTTCTCATCCTCTCCCTGGTTAAGATCGCCTTCATGATCGGCTGGATCTATGGTTTGATGTGGGCCATCGGCCACACATCGAAGATCATCAAAGTCGGCGGGATCGTTGTGGCGTTTGCGATCATTCAACTGGCCATATCGATTCAAATCGGTGATTCGCAGTTTTTTAACCCATTCGATGCAGGGCTGTTATTTACGGGTAGCGCCATGGCAATGGTGGTGCTCGGATTGAACCTGATTTACGGCTTTAATGGGCAATTCAGCCTGGGTCAATGGGGTTTCTATGGGATCGGCGCCTATACTGCGGCGGATATTACCTACCGTTGGGTGAACGGAGATTCCAGTGGCCTAATGGTCGTCTTAATTGGCGTAATCTTAGGCGGCCTGATGATTCTGGGTATTGGAACGCTCATTCGCCGTTACCGTGGTATTCCAATCTTATCGCAATTTACTCTCTATCTGATCGGCAGCGTGCTGGCCGGAGCGGTGGCGGTATTCTTGGGAAATCGGATTGCTCCGCTGATCAATTCCGGCCTGGGAGCTACCGGGGAAGGCCCACTCGCCCAAGGGTTTTCGATGTATGTCATGTTCTTCTTATCCATCGTTTGCGCCGGCGTATTCGCGGCTGAGGTCAGTTTTCTTTTCGGCCTTCCCGTGCTTACCCTCGGTTCAGACTATTTCGGCATCGCTACCCTTGGTTTTGCAATCGTCGTGAACGTGCTCATGAATAACACCGATACCATCCTACCCTTCCCAGAGATGAAGGGGGCGCGCGGGATGATTGGCATTCCGAAGTTGACAACCTGGTTCTGGGTATTTCTATTCTTGATCCTCATTGTGATCGTAATGCGCAATATCATCCACTCATCTACCGGCCGGACGATCATCTCCGTTCGTGAGGACGAGACGGCAGCCCGAGCAATGGGGGTGGACGTGGCCGGCACCAAGTTATTGTCGTTCGTAATCGGCAGCCTGTTCGCCGGAATTGGTGGGGCAGTCTATGCGCACTATATCGGCTTCCTCAGCCCGACCAACTTCACCTTCCTGAACGGGTTTAACCCGCTCATCATCGTCGTTTTCGGTGGATTGGGCAGCATGACCGGATCCGTTGCAGCTTCGATCGGCTGGACCTTCTTCCTCGAGGGATTGCTGCGCGTGCTGTTAGGCCAAATGGGGACTGAAGCACCCACCTGGCGCTTCGTACTCTATCCGATCACCCTGCTATTGCTCATGCTCATCCGACCCCAAGGTTTGTTAGGATCGAATGAGTGGGGTTTCTTAAAAGCGCCGTTCATTCGACCCCGAGGTAAACAAGAACCGGCGATGGCGACAGCTTCATCCGACTCTGATCGAGGAGGGGATTAATCATGGAAGCAACAATGACGGCAACGATTCCTACCCTTCACGTTCAAGGCCTGACCAAGTACTTCGGTGGCTTGCGTGCTGTACATGATCTGGATATCACCCTGCTCCCCGGACAACTTGCCGGTTTAATCGGACCGAACGGAGCAGGAAAGACAACCGCATTCAACCTGATTACCGGTCTGTACATGCCCAGTAATGGAGATGTCGTTTTCCAGGGGGATAGCCTGGTTGGCTTGGAACCATATGAGATCACCCGTATGGGGATCGGTCGCACGTTCCAGAATATCCGCCTTTTCCCCAATCTGACGGTACTCGACAACGTCCGGGTAGCTTACCACCCCCGGGCAGGCTATACCATGATCGATGCCATTCTGCGCAACGGGAAATTCAATACGCATGAGGCTGAGCTCACCGAGCGTGCCCAGGATTTCCTGGCGATCTTCAATTTGGAAGGCATCCAAAACGAGATTGCCAAGAACTTGCCATACGGAGAACAGCGCCGGGTAGAAATTGCCCGAGCCCTGGCATGCGAACCTCGCCTGTTATTGCTGGATGAACCTGCTGCCGGGATGAACCCGCGCGAAATCGTCCAGTTGATGGATTTGATTCATTTCATCCGCGACCGGTTCAATTTGACCATCTTGTTGATCGAACACCAGATGCGTGTGGTGATGGGGATTTGCCAGTACATCACCGTGATGGACTTCGGAGAAGTCATCGCACGCGGAACGCCGCAAGAAATCCAGGATAATCCGCTCGTCATTGAAGCCTACCTGGGTAAGGGAGCCGCTCATGTTGCTTGAAGTCCAGGATTTACATGTCTATTACGAAGCCATCCATGCATTGCAGGGGATCAGCTTCCACGTAAACGAGGGAGAGATTGTAACCCTCATCGGCGCCAACGGGGCGGGCAAGTCAACCACCTTACGATCCATCTCGGGGCTGTTGCGTCCGCGGCGAGGCTCGATTAAGTTCAAAGGGCAAGAGATATCCATCACCCCAGCCGAGCAAATCGTCCGCCTGGGAATCAGCCAGGT
>JAQTMA010000105.1:0-12446 GCA_028714615.1 Anaerolineaceae bacterium
GCAATCCCATGCTGAACAGAATCACCGGGATGGAGAGCAACAGCGAGATCCAAAACTTACGCCGGAACATCTGCTCGTGCCCGGTATGATCGGCATGGGCAGCGCCATGTCCGGCGTGTTCGTCCATGCCCGCATGAGCCGTGTGTGCTATTTGGGCTTTTTGCGCCATTGGCATGGCAGGATCTTGCGCCGGGGTATGTATTTCGCCATGTCCGGCGTGGGCATCTGGATGGTGGCTGCCGTGACCCTGCGCTGAGTGAGCGTGATCCGGATGGTGTTCGATCATCTCAGAATCATGGTGCGTGTTGGATTCCTTATTATCCCCTGTCATCTCTTCATCCTTCCCCCAGAACCTAGCAGGTTGAATTCACCCCCTGTTTCCCATCATTATGACACGAAAATAATCCGCTTTTCAACACATTACTTTCTGTTCGCGCTGATCTCGGCTACTTCATAACCCAGGTGCTTTACCTCAGCCTTGATTTGCTCAACCGTCACCTGGGCATCGTTGTATTCCACCGTCAACTGCGCCTTGTGATAACTGGCTTCTGCCATAACAACGCCCTTCAGTTTATCTTCAATCCGTTCGAGGATCATCGCGCAATTGGGGCATTCCATCCCCTTAATCTTCATCGTGATTCGTTTGGTCATACGGTTCCTTATAGGTCGAATACAATCATACCGCCATACATGCCCATCGAACAGGAGAAGGGTATCTGCGCGCCCGCTTGTTGAGCGGGGATTTCAATGACCGCTTCGCCGGTAGCCTGGAGGATCTGTTGAATTCCGAGGGAGGGAATAATGAATGCACGCGAACACGAACGCACATTCTTACTGACCAGGCGTAATTGGACCGGCACACCCGCTTTCGCATGCACCAGATCGGGCTGATAACCACTATTTTTTACAAGGACCGTGACGACGGTGCCATCCGCCGGTAGGCTACTCGATGGATCAGAAGTCCCCTGGAGATTCGAGCTGGCTCCCGGCGGGACATATGACTGTAACTCTCCTTGAGGCTGAATACTGGCAGACACCTCCTCCGGAGGCGAGAACACGCTGCTCAGCATACGTGTCAGTGAGTATGGTGAGCCAGCCAAGGTGAGCCCGCTGTTAATGGTGATTACTGCCAGGACCAACACAACCACGGCCACAAAGTGCATAAAATGCTTCTCGAGCTTTTTGCCCATCTGCGTGGCAAAATAGGTGACTGCAAAAAATACCGGGCTGGTGCCCAGGGTAAAGGCAAACATCATCGCAGCGCCTTCTACCGGATTGGCCGTTCCGAGCGCAACGGCCATCATCGCCTGGGTGATCCCACAAGGGATCAGTACTGTCAGAAATCCCAAAAATATAGGGGTCGCCAGCGATGATTCCTCGGCCTCAGCCGCTGCCGTATTGCGCAGTTTTCGCCGGAGGAAAGCCGGAGGTTCAAAGGCAAAATAGCGGAAGATCGGATGTACATTGAGCATGCGGAGTGCCGACCCGAGCATGAAAATGCCGATTGCAATCTGTAACCCCGCCCGGGCGTAGGGTGACAGTTGAAACATCTGCCCAACCAGGCCGAGCAGGAATCCGAGGAGTGTGTAAGCCAACATCTTCGCCAGCAAAAAAGCCAGGATGGGCTTGGCGAGTTTGGCTCGATTTTGGGTCCGGTTAATCGTTTCCTTCTTCTTTTTTCCGCGTCTTGGAGCCGCATTTTGGAAGTCCTTTTCGATCTGGCTGGCGAGTGAACTGGCCAGGAGTCCTCCTTGAACAGCCAGGCAACTCAATCCACCAGTCGTAATCCCCGTGATGAAAGCAAGGATGATATTTACCAATGTGTTCTCCAGTGCTAGGCGATCAGAATTGAGATAGCTTTATAGCATCCCCATGCCTCTTTGGTGCAATGTCTGCAAAAGTTTATCACTTTTGCCTGATATGCTCTATAGGCATAAATGCTTATTACCAACCGTGGCGATGGCGCATTGAACCTGAGAAGCTACTACGATAGCATTGACGGAGTCTTGCTGTACGAAAGGACCCTATGTCTGATATCCGCCTCATCACCCTCCCCATTACCGGCATGACCTGCGCAAATTGCTCAGCAGCCGTAGAACGTAACCTAAAGAAAGCCAAAGGCGTACAAAGCGCCGCAGTCAACCTTTCCTCCGAACGGGCCACCGTCGAATTCGACCCGCAGGCTTCCACTCTGGAGGATCTCATCGGACGCGTGCAGCGCGCCGGTTACGGGGTTGCCGAGGGCGAGGCCGATATGGCGATCAAGCGCATGAGCGACGACAACGATGCCCGCCGGTTGGAGAAAGCCCTCTCTGGTATAGAAGGCGTACACGATGTGCACGTGAGCTACACCACAGAACGTGCTCAATTACGGTACATCCCCACCCTGGTCAGCCAGACCGACTTACGCCGCGCAGTTACCTCGGCTGGATTCGAGGTGCTGGCCGAAGGCGGCGACGCGGAAGATGCGGAAGGGCTTGCCCGACAAAAGGAAATCGATCAGCAAAAACGCCACTTGATCATCGGCTTGATCTTCGCTGTACCCCTCTTTATGATCGCCATGGCCGGGGACCTGGGCTTTCTTTCCATGCAAGTTTCGCATTCAGCCTGGATCAAGTGGGTCATGCTTGGGCTGGCTGCCCCGGTCCAATTCTATGTGGGCTGGCAATATTATGTAGGTGCCTACAAGTCTCTGCGCAACGGCGCAGCGAATATGGACGTGCTGGTTGCCCTCGGTTCATCCGCAGCCTTCCTTTATTCCATCCCCATTACGCTGGGATTGTTCTCCGGCCACGTTTACTTTGAAACGGCCGCCGTGATCATTGTGCTGATCAAGCTGGGCAAGCTGCTCGAAGTACGCGCCAAAGGCCGCACCAGTGAAGCGATTAAGAAGCTGATGGGATTGCGCGCCAAGACAGCTCGGATCGTCCGCGGTGGTCAGGAAATGGAAGTACCGGTGGAAGATGTGTTGGTCGGCGACGTGGTCATTGTGCGCCCGGGCGAGAAGATCCCCGTGGATGGCGTGGTCGTGGAAGGGCGTTCGTCTGTGGACGAATCCATGCTCACCGGTGAAAGCCTTCCGGTTGAGAAAGGACCGGGTGCAACGGTCATCGGCGCCACCCTCAACAAGCTGGGCATGATCAAGTTCGAAGCCACTAAAATCGGCAAAGAAACCGCCCTGGCGCAAATCATCCGCCTGGTGGAAGAAGCGCAGGGTTCGAAAGCCCCCATCCAGAAACTGGTTGACCGAATTTCGGGTGTCTTTGTGCCGGCGGTCATCACCATCGCCTTGATCACCTTTGCCGCCTGGATGTTGTTTGGGCCACCGCTGGCCATTAACTCGGACGTCAATGCCTTCACCCGCGCCTTGATCGTGATGGTAGCGGTGCTGGTCATCGCCTGCCCGTGTGCAATGGGCCTGGCTACCCCAACTGCCGTGATGGTCGGCACCGGTAAAGGCGCTGAGATGGGCATCCTGCTCAAGACCTCCGAAGCGTTGGAACGCGCCGGGCATGTCAGGATGATCGTGCTGGATAAAACGGGCACTATCACCCGCGGTCAGCCTTCGGTAACCGACATCGTGGTACGCGATATGCGCTTGGGCGAGAATGAGTTGCTCCGCCTGGCCGCCTCGGTCGAAAAAGGCTCTGAGCACCCGCTGGGTGAGGCCGTGGTAGCCGAAGCCGGTAACCGCGAGTTGAAACTCGTTGAACCGGACGGCTTTGCCGCGACAGCCGGACATGGTGTGGAAGCCCAGGTAGGTGGATATGCCGTCGTGGTTGGCAGCCCGCGCATGATGGCTGAGCGTGGCCTGGATACCAGCGAAATTACTAGAGACGTCAGCCGCCTGCAGAGTGAGGGCAAGACCACCGTGCTGGTGGCAGTAGATGGCTGCATCGCTGGGGCAATCGCCATTGCCGATACGGTTAAAGACGGGTCGATCGAAGCCATCCAGCAACTGCACAAGATGGGCATCCAGGTCGCCATGCTGACCGGGGACAATCAACAGACCGCCCAGGCTATCGCCAAACAAGTCGGCATCGACCAGGTGCTGGCCGAGGTGCTACCTGGAGATAAAGCCGCTGAGGTGAAGAAGCTGCAAGCGCAGGGATTAGTCGTCGCCATGGTTGGCGATGGCGTCAACGACGCTCCAGCCCTGGCGCAAGCGGACGTTGGCATCGCCATCGGCACCGGCGCTGACGTGGCCATGGCCTCCGCTCCGGTGGTGTTGATCAGCGGCGACTTACGCGGCGCGGCGCGGGCCATCCGGCTCTCGCGCGCCACCATGACAACCATCAAACAGAACCTGTTCTGGGCCTTCATCTATAACATCATCCTCATTCCCGCAGCCGCCCTGGGGTACCTGGTCCCGGTTCTGGCAGCAGGCGCGATGGCCTCTAGCAGTGTTTTCGTTGTCAGCAATAGCCTGCGGCTGCGCAGCAAAAAAATTCAATAAACACAATCCTACAAGGAGTCACACCCATGGTCCCAGTTTTCAAGTCTACCCACCGCAAATTTCTCCTTTTCGCAGTACTGGCATTTTCCATCGTGTTGACCGCCTGCAACACCCAGGCGCAATCGACGGGCACTTACGCCCAGGTCCCGGCAGGCAAAGCCTATACCGAAGGAAAGGAGATTTACTTTACGCATACCGAAGCGTCCGACAAAGCGATTGCCGAAAAGCTGACCGGCATGATGAAATCTCCGGTACTCTACGTACCGGCCCTGGCAAAAGTACCCGCCGAGGCGCTGGCCGATGTCTTCGTTTTTGAAAATGGGCTTACCGGTAAGGGACCCCTGGGATTCCAGGCAGACGTTTTCAATAATCCGCCGGGGACAGAAGGATATTCTCCCCTGCGCCAGATTACCCTGGTCAAGTGGGCGGATGCAGCCAAGGCCACCGAATTGAAATCGGAAGCCGAGATTCGGCAGGCCGAGTTGGATGGTAAGCTGACCACAAGCCCATCTGGAATTGTGGTAAACATGCCCTTTCTTGTCTGGGATGGCGGCAAGCGCTAAACCTTGTGGTTTGATCTACCAAAATTATCCAATAAGGCAATTTCATTTATGCAATACCCGTAGGGGTGGGTCTGCCCTGGAAAGAGCACCAGGGTCATGAAGACCCATCCCTACATCCATATATACAGGTGTGGTCACCGACCGCTAAGTACTTGTAGCTCTGCTCCATTCACAGTGAAACAATGAAATTCTGCTGGACTCGCGATAGAATCATCCCAAGAGTATGGTCGTCCATCGGATTGAATTATGAGACCATTCACCATTTCAACCTGCATGGCGCCCAACAATGAGCCGGGTTCGCACTCCGGTTATGGGGTGGTGCTGTATTCGCTCGCGCTGAAAGGTGAAACGCTCGATTTTTTCGGCCGGGTGATCGAATCGGGCGCTCACCAGGGCTCGTTGGCGATGATTCTGGAAAAAGAAGTGGATGCTTCGGCAATCGACAGCACCGTTTTAGAACTTGAGCTGGTGAGTCACCCCGAGGTTGCCAGCCAGATCCGCATCATCGATACCTTCGGCCCGAGCCCCATACCTCCTTGGGTCATATCCAAGGAGGTAACTATAGAAATGCGCAATGAACTACATTATTGCAGTTCCTGCCGGTGCCCTCCACTTACAGATTGGCGATCCCCTCAGCAAAATATCGCGCACACATGCGCGCCAATTCCTCGGCTTGCGCATCCCCAAGCGTCAAACGAATCTGCCCAGCAATCAGTAACAAGGAAAGTCCGTGCACCGTTGACCACCCCGCAACGGCCATTTCCCTGGCGTTGCCTGGGCGGACGATGCCAGCCTTTTGCAGATCAAGCAGCGTGCCCACCAGTAAATTGTAAGCAGCGAGGCCTGTGGTCCGCAGCGAGGGGTGGGAGTCCCAATTTGGAATGAGATCGCTAAACATGACGCGCCAGTGATCGGGTTTGTCCTGCGAGAATTTCACATACGCCCAGGCAATTTCTTCGAGCAAGATGCCTGGTTTTCCGATACAGCGCTCTCGGGCAGCTTCTAGCCTGGACATTAATTCGCGGAAGCCTTCTTCTGCAATCGCGGCAAGCAAAGCCTCCTTGTTTTTAAAGTGGCGATAGGGGGCAGTGTGACTCACCCTGGCGCGTCGCGCCACTTCCCGCAAGGTTAACGCGTTCTCTCCATCCTGAGCGAGGATCTTCAAACTTTCTTCGATCAAGGTATTTCGTAAATCGATATGATGATACATGTGGGCTTTTGGTTTTCTGAAATTCGATGTTGACATTGCCAACATTATTTGGTATACCTATGTTGTCGTTGTAAACATTGTACCATAGCAATGGGCAGCGTAGAGCCATTCTTCTTGCGTTCTATGAAAACCATGCTCAGTCTATTTCACGCTACCCAACCTTCCGTTGGGCAGCGGATTATCGAGAAGGAACTCAGAATGTCTACTCCTATCATTACTCAGTCTGTGAACCGGCATGACGATACCCTGTTTTGGGCAGGGATCGCCCTCGCAGTTGGCGCTTTCGGCGTCTTCGTAACCAGCATTTTTTATGGTTTATCTCCCATACCTGCAGCTCTTCCAATTCCCAATCCCTCCCTTTCGGATGCTGTCCAAGGCATGCTGGTAGGCCGCGCTACCCTGCTGATTGCGGGTAGAGTCGGGATCATTTTTGACATCGTCCTTGCGGCGGCCACGCTCCTGCTCATGGTATACCGCTCTCCCGCTGGCCTGTCGATCGAAAGGATGGGTTGGGCGCTGGTAACGATCAGCGTTCTCACCTTCGTTCTGGTTGATTCGCTCTCCGCTGGAGTTCTGACCCAACTGGCAGCGCTCGATGGGGCCATCGGGTTTGCCGGCTTCAAGCTCCTCTTCGATACGCTTTTCATCCTGGGAGCCATATCGTTCGGACTCGGGGCAATCCCAATCCTGATCAGTGAAATGAAATCGGAAATGCCCGTGTTGGCCCGGCCTTTCATCTGGGTGGGCCTCTTGACAGCCTGCCTGGGTCTTGGCGCCGGGCTGCTCTATTTTGCTAATGTTAGCCTCCCACTCGTGGTTGGTGTTTCCATCGCGGGGGGTTCGTTCATCTTTGGCTTATTTGGGATTCAAATTGCGCGTTCATCACGTCCAAATCCAGGGATGGTATGACTGCGCCTTACTTCGCCCATTGCTGCCATTCTGCCCACCCGGGTTTGGGTTGGACGTTTCAATCGAACAGCCCGGTGTTCGCCCAGATCCAGCCTGCATCGTCTGGTGGTGCGCTTACGGTTTCCTGCAAGCGTTCATAGTCAACCAGGATGAACCAGATAACAAACAGGTAGCCGCTATGTTTTGCCTCGACCATCAGATCGTGGAGGAAGTCGCGCTGCAACTGCTCATTTCCGGGGAAGTTAATCTTTTGAACAAGGCGATCCTTCGTGGTGTAGCCTGTTTCGCAGATAGCGACCGGTTTATTTGTGTAGGTTCGCAGCCATGCCAGGGGGGCTTGCCACTGCTCGGGTGGCTTTGGTAGCGCCGGGGGCGCCAAACAACTTTCCAAAATCAGAACCATACGGATAAAAGCCGATTCCAATGTAGTCGCTGGCTTCGACGGCCGGACGAACCTGGTCGGCCACGCGGGGCTCCATAAGCGACTGTAATACGACCTCCAAGACGAGTTTGACCTTGGGGTGGCTCTGGCGCAATCCGCTCACCGTGTTTAGGTAGAGGGTCTCAAATTGTGGCCATATGGAGGGTTGCCTGAGTGACATTTCGCTGATCTCGATGCCTAGATTCACATAAGCCGGTTTCAAAATGTCAATCACGGTCTGCGCATAAGCCAGATATGCCTGTTGGATTTGAGGCGCGTCAAATTGGGCGCCGTCTATTTCGGAAGGAAGCGGCTTGGTAATGTCTTTGGAAACGCCGCATTGCTTACTGAGGCTCACCCGATCCTGCTGGGTTGGCGTGATCGCGGCATACACGGCCATATCCTCCGGAATACGTGAGCGCAGGTCACGCAGGTCTTTTTCCAACCATTGCGGCAAGGGCTTACCATTCAGCATTTCCCGCCAGGGAACACAGGGTCCATCCCGGTGGATTGCATAGATAGTGGAGTTTTCCAAGACAAGCTGGTGGACTTTATTCAAGGCGTCCATGGACAGGTCATAAGGAAACCCTGTGAATCCATAAAGAACGGGCATGGAGGCGGACGGAACGGGATGGAGGACATCGATAGCGTCACCCGGTTTAGCCGGATTGCAAGCCGAAGACACGACTATGGCGACCGTTGCAAGCACTGTAATACAGGTACCCTTTTTCAACCTCATTACAGATCTCCGCATTTATATATTCCAGGCATCCATTGGAAACAATCTCAGCGAATCCGTTCGCCGATCCGCCGTTAAAAGAAGATGTCCTTGCCTAATTCCTTTTCAGAAAATCCCGCATGGGTAGTTCCTTGGGCGGGATGGTCTTCAATACTTGCAAAACAGGGACCTACACAAGCGAGGTGGCCAGGGCGAGAACTCGTGTTTTGGTGAATAAACCCAAGTATGGCAAAGAACAGTGCGAAAGGATAAATTCCAGAAAAGATCCTCTCGGTGGACGTTTTTCCCCCTGCTTGGAGCAACTAGATTCATTATACTACTTCAGCGCCTCTCTCAAGAACGCCAGGATACGCTCCCGGTAGGGAGCGTCTTGTGGGTCGAGGCCGTTCCCGGTGAAAACCAGGTGCTCAGCGCCGGGTACGATCCAGCTCTCCACGCGCCCTCCACCCGCCTCAGCCAATAGATAGGCATTTTCCACCGGTATCTGGCTGTCGGCTGTCCCGTGGATGATCAACACCGGGCGCGGCGAGATGCGGGCGATATCCCGCACAGGGGAGGCCATGGACGGCCAGACCCCGTACAGCGTGGCCAGGGCCATCCGGATAAACACCGAGTACGGGGAGATGATCGTGTCCGGCGCACCCATCAAGCGCATAGCCTGGTTGATCACCCGATCGACCGAAGCAAAGGCACTCACGCTGATCACTGCCGTCACATCCGGTCGCTGAGCGGCGGTGCGGATAGCAACGGCGCCACCCATCGATAGACCCAGTAGGGCGACCGGTTTGTCTTTCAATTCGGGTTGAGCCCGGATCCAATCCAGCGCAGCCGTCGCATCGCGCGGTTCTTCAAAAGCCAGTCCAATGCGCTTTCCGCTACTGCGTCCGTGGGCGCGCATATCCAGCGTAAGCGTGGCATAGCCAGCCTGGTTCAGGAAGACCGCATGGGGGAGCAGGCTGGAGGCGTCTTGTCCATCCATGCCGTGTAGCAACACCACCACGCCGCGAGCATCCTTAACCGGCGCCCACCAGGCTTTCATGTGGATGCCATCGCTGCTGGTCAGATCGATGGTTTGCGCAGCCAGGTTCAATTCCTCGGGTGTATATTCAAATTTCTCTACCCGATGGCTGAATATGCCGTTCACCACGAGCAGCGCTGAGAGGTATAACCCCAAGAAAGTCACCACCAACACCGCGCCGGTAACGATTAGTACGCGTCGAACGATCATCTTCTTTGTCATCATACGCACCTGGCTAGAGCTTCGCATACGTTTATCTCGCTTCTGCGGCGCACGGTTGCAACCTCTGCAGCCACGCTTCATCTGTCAGATCCAGGCGGAGTGGGGTCATCGATATCAGACCCTGTTCCACCGCCCGGCGATCGGTATCCTCTTCCGGGTCGGTCAGGGGACTCGCGGCAAACCAGTAGTGCCGCCGGCCCATCGGATCTTCACCCTCCAGGACCTGGCCGCTGTAGGCCCGCACGGATTGGCGAGTCCAGCAAATTCCCCCAGGGTTTGGGGGAAGGTTGACGTTAACCAACCTGGGCCGGTGGTCCTCCAGGAGCAACCGGATCACCTGCTCCACAAAAGGCTGCAACGGTTCGAATTCCGGTTCATCCTCCCCAATGACCAAACTAAACGCAGCCGCGCGCACTCCAAGCAAGACAGCTTGTTTGGCCGCCCCGACCGTTCCGGAGTGCCATACGTCGTGACCCAGGTTGCTTCCCAGGTTAATGCCAGAGAGCACCAGGTCGGCTCCCTCCCAGCGGTAGAGGCCCAAGGCAACACAATCAGCGGGAGTGCCGTTGACCCGGTATGCGTCTAGTGAGTCGATATGCACCCGGTGGTACTGTAATGGCCGTTGAATGGTAATCGATTGCCCCACCGCCGACTGTTCCCCGTCGGGCGCCACCACTCGAACCTGGCCAAAAAAGCTGGCTGCTCTGGCCAGAGCAATTAACCCGGGGCTGAAAATGCCATCGTCGTTCGTTACTAATATTCGCACACAAAACCTCACTTCAATTCAAAAGATATCGCTTCGATACAACCTGCAACTTCTGCAGAAATGATCGAAGCGCCTGATTTACCATTTCATTTTAACATGGTCAATCCTCTCCAAGGTGAACAGCAGCTTAATAATTGGTCAACAGTTAGTAACCTTCGTTCTTGACATGTCATAGTTTAATCAGATCATTCTAACCACAAAATCCACCAGCCCTAGTCGTCATGTGGTTGGTGGATTTAGCTATTCAGCAGTCCTTTTGGATTACCGGGTCGTGCCTAGTCTGGGTGTGGAGGCGCTAAGGTCCTCGCCTGGAACGCGATTTCATCCGTCGAGAAGATCACATCGGTTGAAGGAAGAGTTTCGGTGGGTGTGGGTGTTTCGGTAGGAACCGGGGTATCAGTAGGCAGGGATGTTTCAGTAGAAGTGGGTGTGAGCGTCAACGTTGGTGTAGTGGTTTCCGTTGGAGAGGAAGTCGGCATAGGAGTATCTGTGTCGGTCGGCAGAGGTGTATTGGTCTTGGTCTGTTCCGGAGGGGATGTATACGTTGGATAAGGGGTGGCGCTGGGTAAGCGGGTCTTCGTTGGAGTAGCGGTTTCGGCTGATTCTGGAGGCAAAGATGGTGTGGGTGTTGCCGTCGATGAAGGGCGTCTTTTCACGATTACAACCGCCGTAGGCGAATTGGATGGTGATGGGATGATCGTGCGGGTGGGTGTGGGGGTCGCGGTTGGGAGCAAGGTTTGGGTAGCACTCGGTGATGGTGTGATGAGGTCATTTCCGGTGAGTGGGAATGCTTGATTGGCGCCTCCGGTTGTTGCTGTTGAGCTTGCTGTAGGGGTGCTGGTGGGTAATAAGCTCACGAAAAGGTTAAGCATCGTTGGGCTGGGCTGACTTGCCCTCATCAATGGAACCCAGACATCAAAGGGAATCCCTACTGTGACCTTCATCGTACTATCCTGCATGAATTGAGCATTTTGTCCGGGAGTCAGTAAAGTTAATCCATTCACCAGGCACTGCCCGGCCAGGCAATCGATCCTTTTCACAATCCCACCATCCTGAATTATTTCGAGACCAATCATCGCCTGGAAAACCCTGACAGCGACGTCCCCTCCAATCAAGAGATGGGTCGCTGTGCGGCTATCGTTTTCTTTGATGACGATCGCCCGGCCTTTGACGAGATTGAAGGCGAAGTTTCCACCTGAGCTATCCAAATTTTGACGATTGAACTCGATCGTTGAGGCAGAATCTAGGATCACAGAGGCGCCATCCATCATCCTCAGGCTGGCAATCCCTTTTCCGGTTTTCACCAGAGTACGCATTTTCCCGGCAACAAGGGCGCCGTCCCTGGCGTTAAGATCAGTAATGCCGTCGCTTACCTTTACCTCCCCACTGACAATCGTCAGGTAAGCAAGTGGTGCATTCACCGGGAGTAGCGAAGTAACCATCTTGAACACGGCCAAAGAAACGATCAAACAAACAGGCAGCAGCCCTAACGCAGCCCATTTGGGGACTGCTTTTGGGAGCCATATGAGCATCATCTGGATTTATCCCTCTTCTCATCCCAGAGGCTGATCGTCCAGTTGGACTGATAAGCAGGCAAAATAAAGCGGATATCTATGCGCATATTACTGGCTTATGTTCAAGCCCTGAGGATACTACCGCTTGAGCAAGCTCTACCGCGCATAAACCATCTTCACCAGAGACGGCGATTGGCGCTTCACCGCGTACCGCTGCCAGGAACGCTTCATGTTCGACTCGTAAGGGTTCTCTTTTTTCGATACAATAACGCACCATCTTGCCTTCGCTAACCCCGCGGAGCACCCGTAGTGTATCCCATTCTCCTCCATTGGCTTTGGCGTTCTCATAGAAGTATAGATCTTGGGTCAGGTAATCCACTTTGAACATGCCGCATTCACCAGTGGCATAGAGCTCACGGATTTTGGTTGGAGTGATCCAGTTGATCAAGAGGGTGCCTATAGCTCCGTTGGATAGGCGGACTACTCCGGATAACAGGTCTTCCATTTGGCTGTGAATTCCAAGCTCGGTTTCCGCATAGATCCGGGTGATTTCCGCCTGGGTCACGTAGCGCATGATATCCAGATCGTGCACAGCCAGGTCAACCACCACGCCAACATCGTTGACCCT
>JAQTMA010000105.1:12546-13998 GCA_028714615.1 Anaerolineaceae bacterium
TGGATGGCAGCATCACGCTGGCGACTACTATCCATCCGAATGGTGTACTGGTGCCAAACGTGGTCATAGCCTTCTCGAACCTGGGGGGTTTTTACACTGGTGATATGTGCATTCAGATAGGCGGCATTCGCTTTCCGTTTTTGGGTAAACTCTGACAGACGTTCCACCTGGGCTAATCCGATGGCAGAATGAAGATCGGAAATACGGAAGTTGTAACCCAATATTTCGTGGCAATACCGGCGCTGCATCCCGTGATTGCGGATCATCCGGCAACGCTGGGCAAGGGCTTCGTCATTCGTGGTGATCATGCCCCCTTCTCCAGCCATAATGTTCTTCGTCGCATACAAGCTGAAGCAACCTGTACCGAATGACCCCACAGGCTTGCCTTGATACCTGGCGCCAACTGCCTGGCAAGCATCTTCGATGACAAGCAATCCATATTGACCGGCAATGCTCAGAATAGCATCCATATTACACGGATAACCATACAAGTGAACCGGGAGGATTGCCTTCGTTTTCGGCGTAATCGCCGCTTCGATCAGCTCAGGGTTAAGATTAAAAGTATCTTCTTCAATATCTACAAAAACCGGTCTGGCCCCTACGTAGAGAATTGCATTTACGGAGGCAATAAACGTAAAAGGGGTAGTGATCACTTCATCCCCTACCCCGATACCGTGGGCGAGCAAAGCTACATGCAAGGCGGTAGTTCCCGAAGAGGTGGCGACGCCGAACTGGGTGTCACAGATGGCTGCGAATTTTTCCTCTAATTTGGCGGTGCGTGGACCCTGAACGAGCATCCCCGATTCAAAGACTTCGAAGACAGCCAGTTTTTCAGCTTCACCGATGTACGGTCGAGAAATGGGGATCATCATTCAATCTCCTATGCGATTTGTTTCAAATCGTTTTGAAGGGGTACAGTTAACACAAAATTACACCGGTGACAGTACAGGATCGTCTCGCCTAAGGCCATCTCCTTCGTCAGTAGCTTCTCTCCGCATGGGCATACATAGCCGCGCTGCCTTGCCGGATTCCCCGCCACGAGGCCAAACGCAGGAACATCCCGGGTAACTACACTGCCGGCTCCGACCATCGCCCATTCTCCGATCGTCACCCCGCAGCGGATGGTCGAGTTCGCTCCCAAGGCAGCCCCGCGCTTCACCAGGGTGAGGTTCAATTCCCAATCATCGGCTGCTTTTAGGGATCCATCCGGGTTGATGGCTCGCGGTCGCATGTCGTTGGTAAAACAGACGTGGGGACCGACGAATACGCCATCCTCGATGGTAACCCCATGATAAATGGAAACATAATTTTGAATCTTGACCTGATTGCCAATGAAAACACCCGTATCCACATAGACGCCCCGCCCAAGAATGCATTTCTCGCCGATGCTGACGCCTTCGCGCACCTGGCATTGGTGCCAGATACTGGTACCATCCCCAATCCTGGCTTTTT
>JAQTMA010000106.1 GCA_028714615.1 Anaerolineaceae bacterium
AACTGGTGACCACCACTGCCAGCGTGTCAATATGCCCCAGCGCGAAAAGCAGCGAACTGAACAGGATGGCCGGCCACAGGCTGAAATGCTCTCGAAACCAGGTAAACAACGCACCGCGGAAAAACAATTCCTCTGAAATCGGTGCGATGATGCCGGCCATCAGTAGCGTCACGCTGAAGTTAAGCCAGTTAAAACCGGTAGGAACCAGGACTTGCATCCGCGCAGAATCGACTATGGAATTCAAGTTCCCTTCGAACAGTAAGGTGATCAGCAGCGCCAGCAAAATGCGCAGGGGGTAAAAAGCAATCACCACCAGCAAGGCCAGGAGCAGCCAGTTCCATTTCCAGCGGGGTGGGATCAGGCCGATCCCTTGCCAGGATAGCCTGCCGCGTCGCACGCCGACCAGGTACACCGTGCCGATGAAAGACACAATGTTGAGTGCATAGATGATTGCACTGGAGAGCAGGTCTCCTGGGTGCAACACCCCCCGTAACGCATACCCGGACGCGAAGAATGCCCCGAACCCGATCACCAGGTAAAGGACTAAATCCAGCCAATTCGAATTTCTGATTGCAGATGGTTGGTTGTTGATTTCAGATTTCTGATCGATCATCTCAATCGATTGTTGATTTTCGATTTGATATTGGAGACCGCTGATCAGGGGCAAGGGAAAAGAAATCTACAATCAGCAATCAACAATCAAAAATCACCTTATTTCTACCCACAAATATAACACACACATCCCCACAAGCATCAGCAGGATGGCGCCGGTGAAGATCCAGGTTAGCGGGTTTCCCAGGTTAAAGTCGCTCCACGAGCGGGCAACGCCCACCAGCACCAATGCAAAAGTGACCGCGAGCGTTTCCATGACTACCTGGGCAGAACTCCATCGCCGTTCGAATATCAGACCCAGCCCGGTGACGCCCATCATTACGAACAGCGATCCGATCACCTGCGCCCCCAAGGGTGCAATCAGCCAAGGCCATCCCCCTCCGGCAAATTCCGGCGCGAAGAAGAGCGCAGCGCCGATCGTCAAATTGGAAACTGCTACCGCAATCCAGGGAAGGTTGAAGGAACGGGGCAACACCACATCGTGCACCGGCGGCATGCGAGGATCCTGGGCCAGGTTGCGGTACCAGATCAGCGGGATCAACCAGGAGGTAATCGCATAGAGGGCCACCCACACCAAAAACGCCGGCGAACTGTGGTTGAACGTGTCCCAATGGATGATGGTAACCAGGCCGCCCATGAAAGAGAACACCATCGCAGGAAGAAAACCCAATCCGACAATGTGCCAATGGCGAGCCAGGTACACCCGGCTGAAGAAATAGGCCCCACCGGCATAGGCCGCTCCAAGCATCAGAGCGGTCATGCGGGAAGAAGTCGACCAGGCGAATAACAACTGGGTATCATCCGGCCAGAAGGTCAGCACGATAAAACCTGCTAATAAGAATGGTACGAGGAAAAAAGCGGTCCAACGGGTTTCGGAGAGTACCCGGTCATGATGGGCGCTACTGTACCGGGCAAAACGCAACGTGAGCAGCCCACTCAACCAACTCCTGGTTGAACGATTGCGTTTCATTCCTCCCCGAGGCTTCTGCTCACTCAAGCCGGTCCTCCTCACGTAGAACCGGTCTACGTCCCCCTCGGTTGCTGATCGGGAAAAACCCACCCGTGGACGTCACTGCCAATCGCCCGGCGCGCTGTTGTGAACGCTTAGATGCTCCCAACAGCACCGCGAACGTATCGATCCCCAAACGCAAAGGACCCAATGCGCGGCGCATGCCCTGATAGGTCAGTTCGCCGCCTAACAGACCGCACAACAGGTTCCAAGCCGCCGGAACGTGGTGGATATAGGCGTATCCGAGGTGGGGAAGCAGATTCAACACATCGCTGAACCGCTGCGAAGCCCAATGTTCCGAACCGAGATCATCGTCGATGCGGTTTTGATACCTGCCAAGATCCGCCGTACCTCCGGATAGCCACGCGACTGCTTCCTCAGCCGCAGCCTTTCCACTCCAGATGGCTGCGTAGATGCCTTCACCCATGAACGGATCGACCAACCCGGCGGCATCCCCCACCAGCATCACCCGGCCTTTCACCACTACTTCCCCGGATCGACGCATCGGTAAAATATGGCCGCGTATCCTGGTCAGCCGGGCAGGGTCAAACCCGTAGGAACGGGTCAAGTAGTCTAGTTCTCCACGCAAAAGCCCCGCGGCATGCCGCCATGCATATACCCCCAGGTTGAGATGATCGCCCTTCGGAAAGACCCAACCGTACCCCCCCGGCAAACGCCCATAATCGATGGCAGCCGTATGCACCCAGCAGGAGTCTTCCAGGTTGTCCAGCGCCAGATTGCCTTCCAATCCCGCGCAGGCGAGGGGATGGGGAGAAAAACCAGCCAGGCGTGCGGTTCGCCCAATAGCGCCGTCCGCAACCACCAAGACACCTCCCGAGAAAACCTGCCCGCCGGCTCGCACTGTAACTGTAGTGGGTGCGAACTCGACAGCCTCAACCGGATGACGCTCGTAGAAGCGCGCGCCTGCGAGAGCGGCTTGTTCAACCAGGTAGCTATCCAGGCGGTCCCGGCGGGTCATGTAGGTGATCGGCTGTGCAGAAGAATGGAGCACATCTTGCTTGCGGCGCAAGGAGAAGCGGATCGAGTCAACGGTGCGTTCGATCACCGCATCTAGAGGAAAGGGTAACAGTCGGGCGGCGCGCAGGTTGACTCCGCCGCCGCATGGTTTGTCCCGCGGAAATTGCGCCTTATCAATCATCGAAACGGTCAAACCTTTTTCGGCGCAAATCCTCGCTGTTGTACTTCCCGCCGGCCCAGCTCCAATGATGAGTATATCTGCCTGAATCCCCATTTTGCCTACCTTAATCGGATTGCATTAGTAGTAATTAGTGTATCATAAACCGAAGTGTGTTGAAAGCCTGCCCAACAAATTCCAAGAGGGCGATCTTACCCTACGTCATTCTTAAAATAATTACCAATATCTTGCAATATGACTATATTTATCCTATAATAAAAATAGGGTAAGATTCGGGCAATTCATTCGGGAAGTAAATTACTCCACAGCGCTTGTCCGAATTCCCAAGGTGAACCCTGTTCGGATTGCGGATCGTTTACAGGGCGGAGGTGAAACATGGGAGTGGTATATTTTGTCGTAGCAGCATTAGGGATTCTCTTTTGCGCTTTGAGCCTGCTAAGTTACAAATCCGAAGCGTAAACGCCGATTAGAAGCTGCCATCAGCCTCCCATTCGCAGGTGGTTGATATCGGACTGACTGTCCCTGGTTCACCAGCTTGGAAAGGGACAGGTTATTCAAAACCCCGGCTAACCCCCGGGATTTGCTTTTGGTAAGGGGATATATCCGGGAAATCTATGGGGATATCCCTACCCGGTTCCACAGGGGAATTCCGGTTGTCCTCCGCTTTCGTCTACCATACACTAATATGAGTTATACGGGTGAGAACGGAGCTAAATCAGGATCGTAAGTTCCTTTGGAACCCGTTGCTCCAGGAGAAAGCAGGCCCCGGCTAACTGCCACGACTCTGGCAAACAATCCTTTTTTCTTTTTTTCGAGAGCCGATCCCGTTCTTCCTGTCTCGGCCTCCGCGACAATTGTCGCGGGGGCGACGCTTTACTATGCTCGCAAATCTGCGTTCAAACCTACTAGTAGTTAGTCACAGTGATAAAGATGGAGTAAACTTGGGCAAAGGAGACCCAAAATGCCCAAGAAGCTGTTCCTGGTCAACCTAAGTGAAGCCGAGCGAGACCAGTTGCTCGAACTCAACCGCAAAGGCACCCTCAGTGCCCGCAAGATGAAACGCGCCCAGATCTTACTCCAGGCTGACCAAGGCTTTACCGATCCGCAGTTCATGGCCGCCCTCCACGTCAGCCGTCCCTGCGTGGAGCGTCTGCGTAAACGCTTTGTCGCCGGGGAGATGGAGCGCGCTTTGAACGAAGATCCCCGCCCCGGCCAAAAGCGCAAGTTGGATGGTCGTGCGGAGTCCACATTGATCGCCACGGCCTGCACCACTGCACCCAAGGGCATGACCACTGGACCCTGCGCCTATTGGCGGGCTAACTGGTGGACCTGGGGGCGGTGGAAGATATTTCGTATGAAACCGTGTGCCGCAGGCTAAAAAAACGCGTTGAAGCCCTGGCAGCAGGAAATGGGGTGCATCCCCCAGGCCAGCGCCGAGTATGTGGCCTGCATGGAGGATGTGCTGGATTTGTACAAGCAGCCCTATGACCCTCTGCATCCGGTGGTGTGCTACGATGAATGGCGCCGGGCGTTGATCAGCGAAACGCGTCCCGGTCTGCCCCTCCAACCCGGCCAAGTACGGCGGGTGGACTATGAATATGAGCGTCATGGGGTGGCTTATCTGCAGATGATGTTTGAGCCTTTGGCGGGGAAACGCCGTATTTGCATCACCCCGCAGCACACCATGCACGAATTTGCACAGGGGATGCACTGGTTGGTCGATGACCTGTATCCCCGAGCCGAGCTGATCGGGGTGACGCCGGTAATTTGGCTACTCATAAGCCCGCTGCCTTGTACAAAGTCTTTTCCCCCGCTAAAGCCCGGCGCATTCTCAAGAAATTGGAGTTTCACTGCACGCCCAAACATGGCAGTTGGTTGAATATGGTTGAAATCGAATCCTCCATTTTGGACAGGCAATGTTTAGAGCATCGCATGGATTCCAAGGAGATCTTGATCCGGGAAACCAGCGCTTGAGAGCAAGAACGGAATGAGAAATCGATCATTGTGGATTGGCGCTTTACCACAGAAGATGCCCGCATCAAGTTGAATCACCTTTATCCATCAATCGTTTGTTGACAGACTACTAGCCTCAAGCTGCTTTACGACCACCGCACGGAGAGCGTCGGGGTCAAATTTCTGGGCGCTAACAATGGAAGGCTTACCGCCGTATCTGAAAATCGGTAATCTTTCGCTCTAGAACGGCTGGGCAGGCTTCAAACTGCGCATGTCGCCTGGAAGATGTTGTCGCTGTAACATTGAGATGCTTGGAAGCTAAAAACCAGCGTCTATCGGCGGCACTTCTGTCCAGAAAGACTGGACAAAACGGCAAACGATTTGCCGTTTTGTCCGTTGTTTTGGCTATTTTGCCCAGCTATAATACTTATAGACCTGCTGAAAAGATCACAATAATCTATCCATTTCAATCATAATGTTCGCTAAGGAGGGGAATCGAAGCGATACCAACTGTCCTGCTGCCATCCCAACTAAACCTATTAATCAAGACGCTTAAGCGCCATCACAATTCTTCACCCAAATCAACGCACCTACAGAGGACACATGAAAAACTTCAAATGGATCAACCTTTCGTTGCTCCTCCTCCTGGTTCTGCTGACAGCTTACCAGGTGGGGAATGCCTCGGCAAAAAGCGGTCTCCCTGCGCCATCCCCGGCTGCAAAAATTAAATCCAGCGAGTTACCAAAAAGCGATCTCGAAGGCATGTACCAGAAAGCAACTGCCCTGACAGATAAATTTGCCAGCACGTTCATGGCCAGACCAGGCAAATGGATCCATTGGTCAGCGGTCATTGCCAATGATCCTGACGAGCCAATGGTTTATCCGAATGGGTCGATCATCCCACCCACGACCGTGCACGAGGCCTGGTATACTTTAAATTCCGCGGGCTTTATCCAGGAGGGGCTTTATTTGGTCAAAGATCCAGATGGAAATGTGATTCAGCAGGTTGTTTACCGAGATAACATTTCCTACAACCTGACTTTCTCCTGGCTGCCACCTACCAAAATGACCGCCGACAACTCTGCGCCTGCAACCTCCTTCGATTTCCATTTCGCTAATGAACTGCGTAAAATGATCGATGCGGGGACAATTACCCGTGCCGCGCAACAGACCGCAAGTGCGGCTGGTCAAACGTCTGCCCACCAGCCAGATTTGAAAATGACTATCGAGCAGGATTACCAGGAGCCTTTAACTATTTCCGGGATGGCTGCACCAGTCCAATCGGTCAGCACCCGAATTGGTTATGACTCACGATCCGGTGCGAGCAATCAAATCGAGACCAGTTACCACCTGACCAACGGAGAAGACTTGACCTCCATTATAACGGTCACCACACTGGAAAAGGTAGAAATTTTGCCCACTGATATCCAGCAGCTCCAAGAGCTGATGTCCCAATCCATCCAGAGAAGAGGAGGTAACCCATGATCCGGTCAAAACGTACAACTTCATTTTTGCTGGCATTGGTCCTCGTTCTGAGCTCGGTAACAGTCGCCCAAGCAGTGAACTATATTCCTGGGACAGATATCCCAGCATATACCAATAACGAAGCTTACTGGCACGGCGAAGTAGGATATTTCGATACAGCCAGCGAGAGCCTCACAGATGGCAGGGCGATTTATCGGCTGGGCTGGAGCGTCCGGACCAATCAGCAGGTTTGTGGCGGAACGGTGGTCTACGGCTATCCACTTAGCCCAACCCTGGTGTACAATGCTAGCTATGCCTACGTTGGCCCGGCACAGTCACGATCCGATTTAAAGCCCTGCCCCTATGGCGGGAACCGGGTCATTCAAGTGGCCGTCCGGCACCAGTACACCGCCACCAGCGGCTCTGCCGACTATTTTCAGAATGGAGTGGGGCTACTGGATATCCCTGATAATCCCTAAACACCTCACTTCAACCGGTTCAGAAAAAACTCCCTGGCGAATGCTCTCAGGGAGTTTTTCATCGGATTATTTTCTCCGGTTCTGGCGCCGACCCGGATTAGAATTAATTGGTCCTTGGGTTCGATTGAATTCTCCACTCCGCCGGAACCATTTCCAGCCGATTTACGCCTGATCTCCAGTTCGCTTTCTGCACCAACCGATTGGCCAACGCCTGGTCATAGGTTTTGTCCGATTTTTCTTTCTGCTCCGTTAATTTAACAGAAGCGCTTCGAAACCGATCCTTTCAGGAGACAATTCATGAGCGAACCAACGTCTGCCTTGATGGACACGCCGCGTGTCCATGAGCAAGAGACAAACCTGGTGTTGGCGGCGCAGCGTGATCGGACCCAGTTCAAGAACCTGTATCTACATTGGGTTCAGCCGGTCTATCAATATATCTTCTATCGGGTACAGAATGAAGCCGATGCCGAAGATTTGACTTCCCAGGTCTTTCTCAAAGTGATCGAAGAATTGCCACACTATCAACATCGGGGCTCTTTCGCTGCCTGGTTGTTCACTATTGGGCGGAATTTAACCTACGACTTGTTCCGTAAAGCCTCCCGGGAGATTCCTTTGGAGTCCGCCGATCAGGTTCCGGAAAATCCCGATCTGCTTGCCCAGACAATTTCCACAGACGAACGCCAGCGCCTCTATCGCTCGATCCGATCTCTGGTAGTTGAGGATCAGGAATTGATCCGCCTGCGTTTTATTGCCGAACTCAGCTATGCAGAAATCGGTGAAGTTTTGGGAAAACGAGAAGATACCATTGGCAAGGCTATAAACCGGTTGCTCGTTCGGTTGCATAATCAACTGGAGGACAAACATGACTGATCCAATCCCTTCCGCATTTGAAGAAATGATTCGGGATGCAGTTAGCCAGCCGCTGGCCAACCCTGAATTTGTTAACTCACTTTGGACTGAACTTGCCCATTCTACAGTTCGCCGACCGACTCTCGGAGAGAAAGTAGCCTCGGCTCTGCGACCAGCCTGGCGAGTAGCGATCCCGGTTGCCCTCGTTTTAGTTATCCTGTATGCCACTGTCGGCCCCCAGCGGGTAATGGCCGCAGTTCAGACTTTGTTCGATTATTTACCCGGTGTTGGGGCGGTCCAAAACCTTAACCGCGCGAAGGTGCTCGGTAAGCCCGTCCAGCTCCAACAAAATGGAATTACGGTCACCGTCGAAAACCTGACCGCTACACAGGAACGCACCTGGCTGCGCCTCAAGGTTGAGGGATGGGCCCCTGACCCACATTGGGCCGATACCCCCGAGGGTCAGAATCACGAGCCTATCCTCTCCCTGCCCGGCCAAGCTGCGATCGTCGCCAACAACAGCGATGTCTATCTGGGCAACGTCTTGTTTGCGGAATACCAGTTTGCCCCCTTACCATCCGATGCGGATCAGGTCACCCTACTGCTGGATCAGCTCCCGCACACGGCTTTCGGCAGCGCTCCCCAGGACTGGCGTTTCACACTAACCCTGCGACAAGCCACCGCTCAAGACATGCTGCCGGATGCCGGGATCGCTCCATTGAGCAGCCCATCATATAACGGGATCCGCCTTTCCATCGTTCAGGTCTTCCAAGATGCCGATCAAACCCTGCTCACCATCCGTCTCGATACCCCCACGCTCAATGACTCCCTGGACCCAGCCTGGACCTCGCAGCTCTCACTGCGCAGTCTACAAGGCCAGATCTACCCGCTCACTTTGCAAGCGACCCAGGGTGACCGCACGGCCACCTTCCGCACCCGGGCTTTCCACGCCTCCCAAGACATGACCTTGCGACTAGAGCAAATGTTTCTGATAGAAAGCCAGCCTACAGCGGACAGCGCCCCAGCCTTCATCTTCGATCCGGGTCCGGATGCCCAAATCGGGAAGCACTGGGCTCTCAACCAGGTATTGGAAAGTGGACGCTTCCGTTTGCACGTCGTCGGCGCCGATCTGGAGACCACCCCGGATAGCGAGCCGCTCCTCGTCTTTTCCGTCGACCGCCCCGGCAATGACGTCCGCGGAGTGATGCTGGACTGTTCCAGCCCGCTTTGCCTAAGCGCGCAAACCGACGATCTCGCCCTACCAATGCGCCATCAGTTCCAGCCCACCGTTACCTTGAAGGGATTACCCCAAGAACACTTGAAGATCTCGCTCGGCAATTTGTATTACACCGTTACCGGGCCTTGGGAAGCCGGTTGGCATGCACAGGGAATACCAGCGCCTAGCCAAACTGCCACCTCACGACCATCCCTGCAGCCGCTCTCCACCATGGTGCCATCCCCTACCACCCCGGCCCAGCCCGATAGTCCCGTAGCGCTCCTGCAAAAAAACTACCGGGCATTGTATGGCCAACCGGGCTGGGTTTATGTGCGCTCCGAGAGCATCGAGCCTGAGAACAGCCCGGATTACCAGAACGAAACGTTTGGCCCGGCTCACGCAATCGACGAATCCTGGCAGTACATTGACGCCGATGGTCTGATCCAACAACAGGTCTGGATCGAAACCAGCCCGGATGGGAGGGTTTGGCACAAGATCGCCCGCGATGGACCGACCCAGGTTGATTTCATCGCCGGCACATCCATTGAAGATCCCAGCATGGTCGTTCGCCCCCAGGCAGATCCATTGAGCAACTCGATCGAAAACGCCCAAAAGTACCATCTCCAATTTTCCCAGGAAAAGACCACTCTGGAGGATCGTTCCTGCTGGCTGGTGCGCTTGGCTACGGTTTTTGACCCGCCCACGACAATTGCTCCACACGCCAAGCAGGTTAGCCGGAGTGAAACCCGGACCTGGATTGATCGAGAAACAGGCCAGATCCTCCAATTCCAAACGGTCTTCACCTTCGTGGATGGAGAAGAACAAGCGATACAGACCATGCGCTATCACATCAAAGAACGCATCGATACCCCACCACAAGAGATCCTGGACCTGCTCAAACAAGTCAATCCGTAGACCTGGATCATATCCGGGCATGGGATCCAGGGTGTACACGAATCCCGTGCCCGCCAGATCTGGATGTCGTTCTATTCGTAAAAAGATCGGAAAAACCAGGCTTTTGAGATCATTCAAGCCGCAAGGAAGAGGACAATGCCAACCACATTATTGATTTCGGATGATCAGCCCTTGGTCCGCTCTGGGATGCGCAGCGAGCTAATGCATTACCCGGAGTTTAGTGTCGTGGGAGAAGCAGCCGACGCGGATGAGACAATACGGCAAACCCTCCATTTGCAGCCAGATATCCTCATCCTAGAAATCCAAATGGCGAACGTCAATCTTCTAGATCTCAATCAAGTGTATCGCCGGGAATTTGAGAAAAACCTGCGTGTGGTTGTGATCACATCGAATCACAACCCGGAAACGATTGAATTGGCTTTGATTTCAGGTGCACGTGGATACGTCTTGAAGGAGGAAGAACCGGCAGTAATTATCGAGGCCATTCGGATGGCCATGGAGGGCAAGCTCTGGCTTAGTCCAGCTGCGGTTAAGCTGATGACCATCCTTCTAGCCGCTCACTCGGCAAAAAACATACTTCCTTTGAGTGAGCGAGAGTTGGAAATCTTGAGCCTGCTTGGTCAGGGGATGAAGAATACCCAGGTCGCTGGAAAACTTAGCATCGCAGAAAGGACCGTGCGCTATCATGTTGAACAAGTGATTAACAAATTGGGGGTCAATAACCGAGTCGAGGCAGTTGCTAAGGCCACCCAAAACGGCTGGATCTCTTATTACCCTTAATTGATAGTAACCTACCTCCCTTGACAACCTACTAGTCTGTCAACAGATAGTTGACTTATCATTTTGATTAGTGTAACCTCACGCGAAAAAGGAATTTCAATTAGAGGTTACAGGGATGAAACGGTTATATAACGTCACATTGACCGAAAAAGAACGTCACGACCTTCACAAATTGATTTCCGTTGGGTAACACCCCGCCCAAAAATTGGCGCATGCACGCATCTTGCTCAATGCGGATACGGCTTTTGGGCAACCGAAATTGAGTGACCAGGCCATTGCCCAAGCCTAAGAAGTCGGCGCCTCCACGGTCTCGCGGGTACGACGACACTTTGTTGAAAAGAGGTTCGAAGCGGTGCTCAATCCGCGTTTTGTCGAGCGCCGCCACATTCCGAAAGTCGATGGGGAGGCCGAAGCCCATCTGGTGGCTCTGGTGTGCAGCCCGCCGCCCGAAGGACACACGCGCTGGACCTTGCGTCTACTGGCCGAAAAAATGGTCGAGTTGGAGTATCTCGACAGTCTCTCCCATGAATTGGTGCGTCGGGTGCTAAATAAATGAACTTAAGCCTTGGCTGAAAGCGGAATGGTGCATTCCACCCAAAGCCAGTGGGAAGTTTGTCGGCGACACGGAAGATGTTCTGGAGATCTATCAGCGCCCTTAAGACCCCCTCCGACCGCAGGCCTGCATGGATGAAACCAGCAAACAACTGGTTAGCGAGGTGAACCCACCTCTGCCGGCTAATCCCGGTCAAGAGGATGCCCGCATCAAGTTGAAACACCTTTATCCATCAATCGTCTGTTGACATACTACTAGTTCCCACCGCCCATCAGAGATGAGATTATACTTATTACAATTACCTACAAGGAGGATCCGGTTATGCGTGTACTCTTCATTGGTGGAACGGGGATCATCAGCTCTGGTTGCACCAGAATTGCAATGCAGCAGGGGATTGAACTTTACCATTTCAACCGCGGTCAAACGCTCCGACCTGTACCTGCAGGGGTGCAGGTCCTGCTTGGAGATTATCGTGACCCAAAAGATCGGCAGCGTTTACTCGGCAGCCTGACCTTTGATGTCGTCGTAGATTGGATTGCGTATACACCCGACCAGGTGAAGGATGACCTGGATTTCTTCCGCGGTCGTACCGGTCAGTATATCTTCATCAGCACGGCTTCCGCGTACCAGAAACCGATCAGAGCTCTCCCCATCACCGAATCGACCCCTTTGTACAATCCTTATTGGCAGTACTCGCGCAATAAAATTGCTTGCGAAGACCTGTTGATGCAAACCTACCGCTCTGAGGGCTACCCCATCACCATCGTCCGTCCCTCCCATACCTACGATCCAGCGCATGTGCCCGTAGAGGGCAGCTACACCACCATCGATCGCATGCGCCGTGGTTTACCCGTTATCGTACCCGGGGATGGAACATCTCTGTGGGTGCTGACCCACCACCTGGATTTCGCCCGCGGCTTCATCGGACTGCTCGCCAATCCCCATGCAATTGGAGATGCGGTGCACATCACATCCGACGAATTGATCACCTGGAACCAGATCTACACTAGCCTGGCCGATGCAGCAGGAGTGCAACCCGATCTGGTGCATATCCCTTCCGAATTAATCAACGCTTACGATCCAGACTGGGGGGCGGGATTGATCGGGGATAAAGCCAACAGCGTCATTTTCGACAATTCAAAAATCAAGCGGCTGGTACCCGGTTTCAGCGCCAGCATTCCATTCCACCAGGGCGCCCGCGAGATCATCGCCTGGCATGACGCAGATCCAAGCCGCCAGGGCTTGGATGAACATTTCAACCAGCTTACCACCCGCATTTTGACGGCTTATCATCGCGCCCGGCCAGTGACCGAAAGCGGCCAGTAATTCTTCTGGAGACACCTTATGCCAGGTCTGACCATCCCGCAACTCTTCCCCAGGCTTGAAACCGAGCGGTTGATGCTCCGCGAGATAACCCGCGCCGATCGCGAATCCGTTTTCCGGATCTACTCGGATGAAATGGTGACCGATACCCTCACCATTCCACCGTTGAAGTCCCTTTACGAATCCGAAAACCTGATCATCGGCTGGGACGAGCAATTCGAGCACAAACAAGGCATCCGTTGGGGCGTCATTGACAAAGATGAGAATTGCCTCATCGGCACATGCGGATACCAGGCCTGGCAACGCAGTATGCGTGGGGAGATCGGGTATGACCTGGGGCGGGCGTGCTGGGGCAAAGGGCTCATGGGTGAAGCCCTCAACAGTATCCTGGCATATGGCTTCGAAGAAGTCGGCCTCAACCGCATCGAAGCTTTCGTGGACCCTGCCAACGATCGCTCCATCCACTTACTTAACCGCATGGGTTTCCGGCGCGAAGGCCTGCTCCGCGAGTATGGATATTGGAAGGGGCGCTTCTGGGATCAGATCTGTTATGCAATGCTGAAACGTGAGTGGCAAGTGATTTCCATTCAAGCAGAAAAGGAGTCATAATACAGGAAAGGGGAAGAAGGTAACTTCGCAGATGCACCGGGTGCAATTTCACAAGAGCATGTTTGCATTGCGGAAAGATTTGACCGGTCTCCTGGAAGGTGGTCCGGTAGCCTTCAACCAGGGATTGAAACCCTACCAGATGAGCGACCTGTCCGAGTCAGCCAATCCGAACCCGCGGGTTCGCTAGCCAAATCATCGCTGGTTGGCACAAGTGTTGTCGAATAATACTGGTATCCGAAAGGAGTTGGTTTATGATTATGCATATGACGATCCGCCAACCGGAGCCTGACAAGGAAGAGGCTCTTTTGGCAGCGATGCACAATTTTGGATTAAAGGTACGTGGACGTCCAGGAATCATGGGGGCGCATACCCTCAAAGATATGGACAGCGGGTGTTTGGTTGAAGTAGTCGTATGGGCGAATAAGGAAGCCTATCTGATCGCTCAACCTGAGGTAGAGAGATTTGAGAACTTTGCCGATCTTGAGATTGCCCAACCTAAAGTTTATCACCTCGAAGAAATCTGATCCACGGCCCTCGACTAACCCACCCAGGAGAGCCAGTCTTGCCATCCCATGACCGCTATCAAAGCTTTTCCGAGATGGCACGCTTTGAAGGAGTCACCTATCAGGTGGTGGTCGAAGCACGCCGCTCTTGGTGCATGATTGCCGCTCCGCACGGCGGGGGCATCGAGCCAGGCACGTCTGAGATCGCCCGGGCGCTGGCGCACGAAAGGCACAGTTTATACCTGTTCGAGAGTCGCCTGGACGATGGCGGTCGCCATTTACACCTTACCAGCGGGCGTTTCGATGAGCCGCAAGCTCTCCGGCTGGTGGCTAGCGCTCAAACCGTTATCACAGTACATGGTTTCGATAGCCAACAGCACGTAACCTACGTAGGCGGCAGGGATCGCCTCCTGGCTGACCACATC
>JAQTMA010000107.1 GCA_028714615.1 Anaerolineaceae bacterium
AAGAGGCCGAAGAGGAATTTGTAAGCGATCACCGCCCAAGAGACGTGAATCTCTCTTTCAATCTCCAGATCAAGATTATCTTTCGTCTTTTCAGGCATCGTTCGATAATTCTATCCCAATTCCCCTGCCCCGCCACACCCCATTCGCAACATCGTCGGGTTGAGGGCGGTGCATCAGTCATTTCCTGGATAGGGGTTGCCCTTCATACCAAGAATGAAGGCAATCCATAATGATGATCGAACCTCAATTAAGGTTGGCCTAAATATTGGTACGAAATCAAAGTAGATTCTGACGAAACCGTCAGAACCAATCCCACATTCATCGGATTAAATGGACAACCTTCTGCCGCGGGTGTGGAATTCCCATGGCAAATAGGATCCAAATGATTACGATCTGATCACGACGAGCTGAGTGCAACGAGCCATGATCGAAACTTGCCAATTCCCGGCTTTGGCTATATGATAGGAACGTTCGGATCGCCCTGTATAAACCCATCCAATACCATATGCGGCCCTTTACCGGTTCATGGCCTCACCCTGGCACAATCAAGGAACCATATGCCTGCCAACAATACCGAACTCGAAAAGCGCCTGTGGGCCGCCGCCGACGAGCTGCGCGCCAATTCCAACCTGACCGCCTCGCAATACTCCGCCCCGGTGCTCGGCTTGATCTTCCTGCGCTACGCGGACGCCCGCTTCACCCACGCCCAGGCGGATCTGGAAGGCAAAGCCACCGGTCGCAAGAAGATCACCAAGATCGATTACCAGGCCCAGGGGGTCATGTACCTGCCGGAGACCGCCCGCTTCTCGGCGCTGGTGAACCTGCCGGAGGGCGAAAACATCGGCAAAGCCATCAACGACGCCATGACCGCCGTGGAAGAGGAGAACGAGGACCTGCGCGGCGTGCTGCCCAAGACCTATAACCGCCTGGATAACAGGGTGCTGTTCGAGCTGCTCAAGATCTTCAACGCTATCCCTATGGACATCGAAGGCGACGCCTTCGGTAAGATCTACGAGTATTTCCTGGGCAAGTTCGCCCTGAGCGAAGGCCAGCGCGGCGGCGAGTTCTTCACCCCCACCTCGCTGGTCAAGCTGATCGTCGAGATCATCGAACCTTACCACGGCTACATCCTCGACCCGGCCTGCGGCTCGGGCGGCATGTTCGTGCAATCTGCCGAGTTCGTGCGCCGCCATAAGGGCAGCGAAAGCGCCATCAGCCTATACGGGCAGGAGCGGGTGGAAGAGACCGTGCGGCTATGCCGTATGAACCTGGCCGTCCACGGGCTGCACGGCGATATCCGCCAGGGCAACAGCTATTATGAGGATGTCCATGATGCCACCGGCCGCTTTGATTTCGTCATGGCCAATCCCCCTTTCAACGTCAACGGGGTGGACAAGGAGAAGATCAAGGACGACCGGCAGCGCTACCCGCTGGGCATGCCCAACCCGGATAACGGCAACTACCTGTGGATCCAGTTGTTCTACAGCGCCCTGAATGCTACCGGCCGGGCGGGCTTCGTCATGGCCAACTCGGCCAGTGACGCGCGTCAATCCGAGCTGGAGCTGCGCAAACAGCTCATCCAATCCGGCGCGGTGGATGCGATCGTGGCGGTCGGCCCGAACTTCTTCTACAACGTCACCCTGCCGGTGACGCTGTGGTTTCTGGATAAGGGCAAGCAGGGCACGCCGCGCGAGGACCAGGTGCTGTTCCTGGATGCGCGCAGTGTTTTCACGCAGGTTGACCGGGCCCACCGCGAGTTTACCCCGGAGCAGGTCGGAATGCTGGCCAGCATTGTGCGACTGTACCGGGGTGAGGATCTGAATGGGTTCGTTTTTGATCGGGGAAATTACGCCCTGCCTGAGCCTCAATTAGGGGTTCTGGAGACCGCGTTTACCAACCGTCAGTATACCGATATCGCCGGTTTGTGCAAAGTTATGGAACGGGAATCAATTGAAGATCAGGGTTGGAGTCTAAACCCCGGGCGTTATGTTGGGGTTATTGAAAAGCAGCATGACGAGTGGGATTTTTCCGAGCGATTAGAAGAACTGAATGAGGAGCTGGAGCAACTAAACAGCGAGGCGCACACTCTAGAAGCAATTATTGCCGATAATTTCGTTACTCTCTTGGAGAACTAGCTAATGACAAATAACTGGAAGAAAGTTCGTCTAGGCGATTTAGGAAGAATCGTCACTGGACGAACCCCTCCCACGAGTTGTCCTGGTTATTTTGGAGATAAATACCCATTCATTACCCCAACAGATATGAACGGGAGAAAAAAAGCAAGTTCTACTGAACGATATCTTTCAATTGAAGGAGCACGTCTACTAAAAAACAATTTAATACCCCCAAAGAGTATTGCGGTTTCTTGTATAGGTTGGCAAATGGGAAAATCCATCCTGACGACGCAGCCATCCTTTACTAATCAACAATTGAACACAATAATTCCCAAAGAAGATATCGATTCAGATTTTCTCTACTATATGTTGCTAACTAAAAGAGATGAATTATTCAAACTAGGGGCAATGACTGGGGTTAGAACTCCAATTTTAAATAAATCAGCTTTTTCAGATTTCCAGGTAACAATTCCTTCAAAGTCAATACAGCAAAAGATATCTTCAATACTTTCCGCTTATGACGACCTGATCGAAAACAACACCCGCCGCATCCACATCCTGGAAGAGATGGCGCAGGTGATTTACCGCGAGTGGTTCGTTAAGTTCCGCTTTCCCGGGTATGAGGGCGTGCGGATGGTTGGTTCATCTTTAGGAAAAATTCCAATTGGCTGGGAAGTAAGTTGTTTAAAAAGCATCCTTAATAATATCCGTGATAATGTATCTCCCGGCGACCATCTTAATGACCAATATTATGTTCCAATTGATTGTTTACCTCGTCTTGAGCTTGCCCTTGAGAATACCTTACCTGGTTTAGAAGCGAAGAGTAGCTTAATTCTATTCAAACGAGATGATATCTTGTTCGGTGCAATGAGAGCTTATTTTCATAAGGTGGTTGTAGCCCCATTTGATGGGGTCACAAGATCTACTTGTTTTGTATTACGTCCAAGAGAAAGCTATTTATCTTCTTTTTCAATAATGACAGTCTTTGACAACCGAACAATTGATTATGCTTCGAACCATTCTCGGGGGGCTACAATGCCTTATGCTGTTTGGGATGGATCGTTAAACGACATGCCTATATTAATTCCTGAGAAGAAATTGTTAATTAAGTTCAATGATTATGTAAGACCATTAATTACAAGAATTCAAAGTAATTTCTTTATTCAAAGAAATCTCCGCCGACAACGGGATTTGCTCCTGCCGCGTCTATTAAACGGCGATTTGTATGTGGAAGGGTAATCTTTCTGTAAGCCTGTGAGGAGAATATGCCAGCTATATACTTTTTCGAGATCCTATCAGCAGTGATTGAATCTGGAGTTCAATCTCTTATGATCCAGGAGAGGCTAACCAAAGATCAAGTATATGAACGGATCTGGAATGAAATCAGAAATAATCGCCGCGAATGGTTCTCGGGGCGTGTTCCTAATTTAAATTATTGCCTGCCTGAGTGCAGACTAGCATATTTATATGTTATTGCAGCTTCCAATGCTAATATTTTTAAAAGAGTCATTGAGATTGATGATGATCTACGAAATCACATAATCGCTTTAGCACAAAACAATGCTCAAATCCGTTTATGTGCCTTTGGCGCTGGTCCAGGTACTGAGCTTTTAGCAATTTCGAAATTTTTTGATCAATTACGCATCGGTCAAACAGTGTCCATTGATTTTCAATTATTGGATAAGGTACAAGAATGGATGAGTTCTTGGTTTGGGATTCGGGATCAGATTCTTGCAAGATTCAGGATTAATCATGGAATAAACCCAATTAATTGGCCAATTCATCCCAACGGGAACTTTGTATCGTGTGATGTTACAGAATTAGGCAGGTTGGCGAATTTGGGTAATGTTTGGAATCAAGAGATTTATATTCTTAATTTTATCCTCTCAGAAGTATTTGACGACAATCCGGGGCTAAGGGGATTCATGGCTACTGTAAGCCAAAGTGCTCCGCATGGAGCTAGATTTGTTTTTATTGAACGCAGAGGATACATTTGGGAGAAACAAATTAGTTCAATTGCTCAGGGGGCGGGATTGCAATTGTCCAAATTTACGGAATTATCAAGTCAATCATTAGACCCAGACGAAGATCCACGGTGTTTAGGCGAGATTTATCGAGCCTTGTCAGCAAACGGGGAAAACCCAAAGCAAGGGTGGAACGTGGTTTATAGTATTGGGATTAAAGCATGATAATATCTGCAAGTTATAAAACGGATATCCCTGCATTCTATAGCAAGTGGTTTATGAACCGCTTGAAGGCAGGATATTGCAAGATAGTAAATCCATATGGGAAGCAGGTTTATCGTGTCGATCTACAGAAAGAAGCAGTTGATGGATTTGTTTTTTGGACTAAGAATATTGGCCCATTCATGAAGACCATCAAAACAATCAACGCTGAGGGCTATCCTTTTATCATCCAGTACGCAGTTACTGGATACCCGCGTGCTCTTGAATTTTCTGTTGTTGATGCTGAGAAATCAATCCGATCTTTTCGTGAGTTAGCCAACAATTATGGATCCCAGGTGGTGGTTTGGCGTTATGACACCATTGTTCTTTCATCTTTGACACCTTATGAATTTCACTTGGTCAATTTTGAGCGGTTGGCAAAGCAACTAGAAGGCTCGACTGATGAGGTAGTAGTTTCATTCGCTCAGATTTATCGCAAAACATTAAGAAATATGAATTGGGCATCAAAAGAATTTGGTTTTACTTGGTTTGATCCAGATAATGATTTGAAACTGAGATTAGCATCCGAATTGGCCCAGATCGCCAGAACTTATCGGATGCAATTGACCATGTGTTCTCAACCGGAATATCTTGCGCCCGGAGTTAAAGAAGCACATTGTATCGATATCCAAAGACTTTCAGCAGTTGCCAATCGTCCAATCCATTCAAGGCTCAAAGGCAACCGAAGAGGGTGTGCATGCTACTATTCTCGTGACATTGGGGAGTACGATACCTGCCCTCATGGGTGTGTATACTGTTATGCTGTACAAAACCGTGATCTCGCAAAATCCAGATATAAAAGTCATGACCCAGAGAGTGAATTCCTTTTTCCCCCTGAAGGATATGTTCCGTCCAGTAATGATGAAGATCAAATAAACCAACCACGGTTATTCTAAGTAGATTAGTGATCTCGGCTCAGTGATAATCAAATATTCAAGCATTAGAGATCAATTGGTGATGGACTATTCCGAAGACACCCTCATCGAACAACCCACCATCCATCTCCTTGAGCAGATGGGCTGGCAGGCTGCCAACTGCTTCGATGAGACCTTCGGCCCTTCCGGCTCGCTTGGCCGCGAGACCCCCAGCGAAGTCGTCCTCACCTCCCGCCTGCTTTCCGCGCTCCACCAGCTCAATCCCACGCTCCCCGAGCCGGTGTTCGCGCTGGCCGCCGAAGAGCTGGCGCGCGACCGCAGCCTGGTCTCCCCCGCCGAGGCCAACCGCCAGGTCTACGAGCTGCTCAAGAACGGCGTCCCGGTCACCTACCGCGACGGGCAGGACGTGGAGAGCTTCGAGCGCGTGCAGGTCATCGACTGGAACACCCCTACCCACAACGATTTCTTCCTGGCCTCGCAGTTGTGGGTCTCCGGCGAGATCTACAAGCGGCGCTGCGACCTGGTCGGCTTCGTCAACGGCCTGCCGCTGGTCTTCATCGAGCTGAAGGCCGCCCACGTCGCTTTGAAACACGCTTACGATGGCAACCTGCGCGATTACAAGGACACCATCCCGCAGCTCTTCTGGTACAACGCCTTCATTATTTTATCCAACGGCTCGCAGAGCAAGATCGGCAGCCTGACCGCCGATTGGGAGCACTTCAACGAGTGGAAGAAGATCAACGCTGAGGGCGAAGAGGGGGTCATCTCGCTGGAAACCATGCTGCGAGGGGTTTGCGTGCCGCAGCGGCTGCTCGACCTGGTGGAAAACTTCATCCTGTTCGAAGAGGCACGCGGGGGCTTGCGCAAGATCATCGCCCGCAACCACCAGTACCTGGGGGTCAACAACGCCCTGCAAGCCGTGCGGGACGTGCGCCAGAACCAGGGCAGGCTGGGCGTCTTTTGGCACACCCAGGGCAGCGGCAAGAGCTACTCGATGGTCTTCTTCTCGCAGAAGGTGCTGCGCAAGCTGCCCGGCAACTGGACCTTCCTGGTGGTCACCGACCGGCAGGAGCTGGACGACCAGATTTATAAGAACTACGCCAACTGCAACCTCATCCGCGAGGCCGAACACCTGGTGCGCGCTGCTAGCGGCGAGCACCTGCAGGCGCTCCTGCAAGAAGACCACCGCTACCTGTTCACCCTCATTCAGAAGTTCCACGCCGAGCCGGGTCAGACCTATCCCCGCCTCTCGCAGCGCAGCGACATCATCGTCATGACCGACGAGGCGCACCGCAGCCAGTATGACATATTGGCGCTCAACATGCGCAACGCCCTGCCAGGCGCAGCCTTCCTGGCCTTCACCGGCACGCCGCTCATGGCCGGCGAGGAGAAAACCCGCGCGGTGTTCGGCGATTATCTCTCGGTCTACAACTTCAAAGCCTCGGTCGAAGACCAGGCCACCGTCCCGCTGTATTACGAGAACCGCATCCCCGAGCTGCAGCTCACCAATCCCAACCTGAACGCGCAAATGGCCGAGCTGATCGAAGAAGCCTGGCTGGATGAGGACCAGGAGCAGCGCCTGGAGCGCGAGTTCAGCCGCGAATACCACCTGATCACGCGCAACGAGCGCTTGGACAAAGTGGCCGAGGACATCGTGCTGCACTTCCTGGGGCGCGGCTACCAGGGTAAGGCCATGGTCATCTCGATCGACAAGGCTACCGCGCTGAAGATGTACAACCGGGTGCAAATATACTGGAAGCTGCACCTGGCCGCCATCCTGGCCGAGCTGGAGAGCTGCGCAGAAGAAGACCGCCCGGCGCTTGAGGAAAAAGCGGAGTACATGCGCCAGACGGACATGGCCGTGGTGGTTTCGCAGGGCCAGAACGAGGTGCCCCAGATGGCCGAGAAGGGGCTGGACATCCTGCCCCACCGCCGGCGCATGCTGCAGGAAGACCTGGCGACAAAATTCAAAGACCCGCAGGATCCCTTCCGCCTGGTGTTCGTATGCGCCATGTGGATGACCGGCTTCGACGCGCCCAGCTGCTCGACGATCTACCTCGACAAGCCGATGAAAAACCACACCCTCATGCAGACCATCGCCCGCGCCAACCGCGTCTTCGGCGAGAAGGTCAACGGGTTGATCGTCGATTATATTGGCGTGTTCCGCGACCTCCAGAAAGCGCTGGCCATCTACGGATCCGGCCTGGGCGGCGAATTGGGCGCGGGCGAGCTGCCGGTTCAAGACAAGCAGGAGCTGGTGGCATTATTGCGCATCGCCCTGCAGACCGCGGTCGAATTCCTCACGCTGCACGGGGTCAGCTTGCCGGACATCCAGTCCGCCGAGGAGTTCCAGCGCGTGCGGCTGCTGGATGATGCGGTGGACGCCTTGCTGGTCAACGACGACACCAAGCGCCAGTATTATCTGCTGGCTGGAAACGTCGACCGATTGTTTGGCGCCATCCTCCCTGACCGCAGCGCCAACGAATTCGGCCTGGACCGCAAGACCGTGATGGTCATCGCCCAGAAGATGCGCGCCAACAGCGATCCGGTGGATATCTCCGCGGTCATGGGGCAGGTGGACGTGCTGCTGGATGCCTCGATTGCCCCCAAGGGTCAGGGCTACGTCATCCACGGCCAATCCGAAAAACCGATCGCCGAGACCAAAGCGGGGAAACCTTCTCATTGGGTGGACCTGAGCCAGATTGATTTTGAAGCCCTCAAGCGCCAGTTCGCCACCGGCCGCAAGCGCATCGAGATCGAGCGGCTGCGGGCGATGATCAACGCCAAGCTGCGCAAGCTGCTGGCCTACAACCACCTGCGCATGGATTACTACGAGCAGTTCCAGCACATGATCGATGAGTACAACGCGGGGGTGGAAAATATCGATGCCTTCTTTGCCCAGCTCGTCACCTTCGCGCAGGGCTTGAATCAGGAAGAGCAGCGCGGCATTGCCGAGCACCTGAGCGAAGAGGAACTGGCGGTGTTCGATCTGCTCACCCGGCCCCACCTGAAGCTCAGCCGTACCGAGCGCGAGCAGGTGCGCGAAGTCGCCAGCCGGCTACTGGACACCTTGAAAGCGGAATATTTGGTGTTGGACTGGCGCAAGAACCAGCGCACGCGAGCGGGGGTGATGGTGGCGATCCAGCAGGTGCTGGACCGGCTGCCGGGATTGTATGATTCTCCCCTTTATGAGGAGAAGTGCAGCACGGTCTACCAGCACGTGTATGACTCGTATTACGGGAATGGCAAAAGTGTGTATCGTTCATAAATAAAGCAAACACCAGGCGATCTCTGACCGGCCCGCCAGGATTTGGAATACCCGGTATCCTGCGATCAGCTCAAATTTGGCGTCGCGACTTGCTTGGCACTTTTTCCCAAATTCGCTATACTTCTCTTATATTTTCCTCTCGTAAAAAGCTGGAGACACCCATAGTATTGCATCGCTTGGATCCTGCTCCGTACTCGTTTGTACCCTGATCTGGAGGCGCCGTGAACACTTTCCGTCCAATGCCCGGTACGCTGGTATTCCTGTCGTTCGTCGCTGTGCTTACACTGCTCTTTTCCTTCGGGCTGCAGCCGGCAGCCGCCCAGCCCGTCGGCCTTCCCCAGCCGCCGGTGGTCAGCACTGCGGTCCGCTCTGACGTCTCCCGGCCTCTGCGCGACGCCATTACGGTGAGCAACTCCTCTTTAGTCGCCAACCTGCCGGATTTCGCCGGCGCGCTCACACCCCCTTCTCCCTCGGCAGCCTACCGGGCGGACGGTGCCTTGCAGACTCTGGCCGGAACAGCCGCCCTTCCCACCCCCAGCGTCAGTTTTGACGGCGCCTCCAACCTGGATGGCTACTGGCCACCCAGCCCCAGTGGGGATGTCGGGCCGAATCACTACGTGCTGATGACCAATATCCGTTTCGCCATTTACAACAAAACCGGCGGCCTGCTCTACGGCCCCGTCCGGATTCAAACCATCTGGACCGGCTTTGGCGGTCCCTGCGAGACAACCAATGGTGGTACACCCATCGTCCTTTACGACCAGTTGGCTGACCGTTGGCTCCTCAGCCAAACGACATACGAAGGTCCAACCTACTACCTGTGCGTGGCGCTTTCCACCGGTCCCGATCCAATCGGCACCTACTACCGCTACGCTTTTTCATCCGGCGCGAGCTATTCAGACCTCCCGAGGTATGCCGTTTGGCCGCAGGCGTATTTCGCCAGCGCCCACGAGATGGCAGCAGACTTCAGTGGTTTTACCGGTGTGCGCGTGTATGCCTTCGACCGGGCGCAGATGCTCGCCGGCAATCCCAGCCCCCGCGTCGTCTCATTTTTCGCACCTACCGGGACGACCCCGTATAACGTCGGCGATGGCCTGCTTCCGGCTGACCTGGAAGGCAACCTCCTCCCACCGCCCGACAGCCCCGGCTATTTCCTCGGATCGATGGACAATGATTCACTAACCGCAGCTCCACAGGATGCACTGACCTTGTGGAAGTTCAAGGTCGATTTCGATACGCCGGCCAATTCCAAATTCACCCTGTCAGCTACCCTGCCGGTGGCCGCCTTCGACTCGATCTTCCCCTGCACAACGCCCCGCAACTGCATTCCGCAGCCCAATACATCCCAAAAACTGGAGTTCAGTTCCGGGCAGCAGCTCGATTGGCGAGTGACCTACCGTAACTTCGGCTCGCACGAGTCATTGACAGCCAGCCAATCGGTCGAGGCTTCCCTCGGTCTGGCCGGCATCCGCTGGTATGAGCTGCGCAATCCCGGCGGCGCCCCGGTGGTCTACCAACAAGGGACTTACGCCCCCGGCGCATCGGATGGCGTCCACCGCTGGATGGGCAGCCTGGCGATGGACCAGCTCGGCAACCTGGCCCTCGGCTACAGCGCCTCGGATGGCATCTCTACCTATCCCAGCATCCGCTACACCGGACGCCTGGCAGGCGATGCGCTCGGGCAGATGACCCTGGGTGAAGGCGTGATCATCGACGGCCTTGGCGCTCAGACAAATACGATCCCGCGCTGGGGTTCATACTCTTCGATGACCGTCGATCCGGTAGATGGCTGCACCTTCTGGTACGCCAATGAATACTACCCCACCTCAAGCGCTGCGGCTTGGCGGGTGCGGGTGGGCGCCTTCAAGTACGAACAGTGCTATACACCGGTGCCACTGTATCTGCCCGTGATCGTCAGATAAATCCAGGGAAGAATCATAACCGAAGCGATTAATCCGCTCACGGGAATGGACAAATTGGGTAATTAAAGAGGTCCGCTATCGATATGGGTTCACCCTTGATAATCGGCGGGTTTATCGAGAGTGGTTAATCGCTTATCCCAAGGGACTTCCCCAAAAAATGGTTTGAACGACTTTACTTGCCTGAAGACATTCCGCCCGAGTTGCGGTCATATTTGCTGAAAGAAAAACGGTTTTCGGTAAGCCTTGTTCACCAAACTCTAGGGACCCATCCGAAGGTTACGATGGATATGGATGAAGAGTCGAGTGGTACCCGTCGGTGGTTTGCCCTGTCCTTTCCGATATTAAATGCCCTCTCCGAAGGGGATGTGCTTATTGTCGATGAACTCGATGCCAGGCTACATCCAATATTGGGTAGAGAATTGATTGAAACCTTCCATGATCCGCAGAAAAATCCGAAGGGTGCACAGATTATCTTCAATACACACGATACCACATGATTGGATTGTTGTTTGTTTAGAAGAGACCAGGTATGGTTCGTAGAAAAGGATAAGAATGGGGAATCTCATCTATTTCCCCTATTGGATTTCAGTCCTCGCATAGGGGAGGCTTTAGCGAAAGGATACCTGCAAGGGATATATGGGGCAATCCCCTTCATTGGTGGATGGAACTTGGACGCTGCTGGGGGGAATCATGGCGAGGGGACGAATATTATCAAGAGGGCAAATTGAACGAGGGGAAGATTTTCCTAACCCTTCGACCACAGTTTTTGAATTAGTCCAGGAACTCTTTGATGTCGTCGCGAAACCGTAAACCGCTTTCCCCCATCCCCGATTTCAAGCTCGAACGTTACTTCGCTCGCTGGGAATTCGAGGCGCCCTACCTGCTGTGTACCTCCGACGTCCAGGGATACGCGATGAAAGACCTGCTCCCCCTGGCCGGGGAGGAGGAGCGCGCCCTGTGGAAGGACCTGACCCTCGGCTATACCGAGACACGCGGTCACCCGCTCCTGCGCCAGGAGATCGCCGGGATCTATACCCGGGCCCAGGCGGAAGATGTATTGTGTTTTACCAGCGCGGAAGAAGCCATCTACGTGTGTGCGCGCGTGCTGGTGCGCCCGGGCGACCACGTCATTACCACCTTCCCCGGCTACCAATCCGTCTACCAGGTCGCCGAAACCATCGGCGCGCAGGTATCGCGCCTGGTGCTGGGTCCCGCGCCGGGGAGAGACGGCCGGGAAACCTGGAAATTCGACCTTGACGAGCTGCGCCGATTGATCCGCCCCAACACGCGCCTACTGCTGGTGAACTTCCCCAACAACCCCACCGGCGCGCTGCCCGAAGCGGAGGAGTGGCAGGCTCTCCTGCAGGTCGCTCGCGAAGCGAACCTGGTCCTTTTTTCCGATGAAGTCTACCGGCTGATGGAATACGACCCTGCCGACCGGCTCCCGGCGGCAGCCGACGGCTATGAGCGCGCCATCTCGTTGGGGACCATGTCGAAGCCTTTCGGCCTGGCTGGGCTGCGTACTGGCTGGGTGGCCTGCCGTGACGCAGACCTGCTCGACCAGCTCACCCGTTACAAGGATTACACCAGCATCTGCGGCAGCGCCCCCAGCGAGATCCTCGCACTGATCGGCCTGCGCGCGCGGGAGCGGGTGCTGGCTCGCAGTATGGGCATCATCCGCGCCAACCTGGCGCTGGTCGACGAGTTCATGCGCACCCACGCGGATAGCCTCGAGTGGCTGCGCCCCAAAGCGGGTAGCGTCGCCTTCCCGCGCTGGCTGGGCGAGGGAACCATCGAGCAGTTCGCCAGCGCGTTGGTGCAGGCCGAGGGTGTGCTGCTGCTCCCCGGGTCGGTTTTCGACGTCCCCGGCAACCATTTCCGCCTGGGGCTGGGCCGCACGAATATGGCTGAAGGCTTGGAGCGCCTGAGCCGGTTTATCAAGGATGATCAAGGGATTCCTGCGCACAATCGGGTATAAGCTGGGATAGCTATCAGCCACAGGTCGGTTGTTAGCAAAAGCCTGGATTGTTCCTTCGCACCGGTCTCCCGAGTCCTGGCGGCCTTGCCAGGGTGATCGAACGTCCTGTAGTGGCGGATTTTTGCAATTCGTTCTCGCGCATAGGCGCAAGGACGCGGAGAAAAAATGATTAACAACCTCTGCGCCTCCGCGACTCTGCGCGAGAACATCAGCGCGATTCCATGTCATCGTCTCTGTTTGGGAAAACCCTCCCGATGCGCGGTGGGGGTAGGGGCACGGGGTTGGGATGATCACCCAAAATCCTGGAACTCAACCCCCGAAATTCCGTGGGGGTAAGGGCACGGGGTTGGGATGAACGCCCAAAATCCTGGAACCGAACCCCGAAATGCCATGGTGTACGGGCACGGGGTTGGGATGAATACCCAAAATCCTGGAACCGAACCCCGTGCCCATCCACGGGATTTCAACCATCCCGGAAATTGCGTGGAGTAGGGGCACGGGGTTGGGATGAACCTCCAAAATCCTGGAACTCAACCCCGTGCCCGTACATGGTATATCAACGATCCCCAGAAATTGCGTGGGGGTAGGGGCACGGGGTTGGGATGAACGCCCAAAATCCTGGAACTCAACCCCGTGCCCATCCACAGGATATCATCGATCCTGGAACCCAACCCCAGAAATTCCGTGGGGGTACGGGCACGGGGTTGCGATGAACCCCGTGCCCGTCCACGGGGTATCAACCATCCCAGAAATTCCGTGGGGGTACGGGCACGGGGTTGCGATGAACACCCAAAATCCTGGAACCGAACCTCGTGCCCGTCCACGGGATATCAACCATCCCGGCAATTCCGTTGGGGTAGGGGCACGGGGTTGAGATGAACCCCCAAAATCCTGGAACTCAACCCCGTGCCCGTACACGGGGTATCAACGATCCCCGAAATGCCGTGGTGTACGGGCACGGGGTTGAGATGATCACCCAGAATCCTGAAACCGAACCCCAGAAATTCCGTGGGGGTAGGGGCACGGGGTTGGGATGAACGCCCAAAATCCTGGAGCTCAACCCCGTGCCCGTCCACGGGGTATCAACCATCCCGGAAATTCCGTGGAGTAGGGGCACGGGGTTGGGATGATCACCCAAAATCCTGGAGCCGAACCCCGTGCCCGTACACGGGATATCAACCACCCCGAAATTCCGTGGAGTAGGGGCACGGGGTTGGGATGATCACCCAAAATCCTGGAACCGAACCCCGTGCCCCTACAGAATTTCTACCCAACTCACATTCCTGCTCTTGACCTTTTCTTGACCCATTTCGATATCACCTTGACGCCCCCTTGACCTTGAAAAGGATATAAGTAACCAGGA
>JAQTMA010000108.1 GCA_028714615.1 Anaerolineaceae bacterium
CTTGGGGTGCCTGGGCTACAGGTTATTCGATAAACACTTCCACGTGCTCGCCATCTTCGTCGTCGTAAACATCGAAGATTTGCCCGGTCTCCCCCGAATTTATCGACTGCATCAATTGCGCGGCGTTCAGCCCCTGCACTTCGGGGCTAAACCGCGCACCCATCTTCACGCCGGCATTGACGAGACTCACCGGCAGACGCACATTCACGCGGGTTTTCCCGGTGTGCATATCCGTCACTTTAACGCGCATCCAACGGTTGTTTTTCATCCCAGCGGAAGGCGCTTCTGACCGGGTCCCCAAAGGCGGGCGGGTACGGTCTAGCGCCTCCATCAGCTTTACTCCCTCTTCGGCGTTGATCTTCCCGTCCTGGATCATTTTCAATATCTTCAGACGTTCATCTGTGGATGCCATAGGCGCTCTTCTCGTTGCGGAACTATTACTGGCGGATACAGGTGCTGCGGTTTTATAGACCCCGGCGTTCGTCCGAGCCGGGCGGGTTGAGGTTGTTCATCTCCTGGCGGACGGCCAGATACAGGTTTTCGGCTTTGAGTTCATTCAGCGAATAGCACGGGGCTCCCAGGTGTTCGGATAACGCTTGAGCCAGACCCTGGTCGAATGCGCTGTGCTCCATGTTGATCACCACAGAACGGATTTTGTCTTCGGCGATGCGCTCCGCCAACTGATGGGCTTCTACCTGAGGCGGCAAATGGGTGAGAGAGACATTCCCGGCCCCGTCGGTGAGGACAATCAGCAGCGGCATCACGTCCGGATGCAGGGTCTGTTCGCGTTCCAACACGGCATGGGCCAGGCGCAAGCCTGCCGATAGGGGCGTTTTCCCGCCTACCGGGATGTCGACCAGGGCTTGCTGCGCGAGGTGGACGGAGTTCGTCGGGGGTAAGATCAAGGTCGCGCGGTCTTTCTGGAAGACGATCAAGCCCACCCGGTCCCGCCGTTGGTATGCATCCGTCAGCAGGGATAGGATCGCGCCTTTCGTAGCGGCCATGCGCTCGGCTACGGCCATCGACCACGAAGCGTCCACCAGGAAAAGCACCAGGTTAGCGGCTTTCCGCACGCGTACCTTGCGTTGAAAATCGCTGGGCTGGACGGCGAAGGCTACCCGCTTACGCTGGGCGGCGCGATCCTTCTGGAAAGGGGCGGCAGCCCGGAGCGTGGCATCGAATGCCAGATCCTCTGTCTTCCCGTTAGCCGGGCGGGATTGAATGTAGCGTCCGCGTTTGACGTTGGTGCGGGTGCGCGAACGCCGCCCCATCCCACGCCGGACCATTTTATCCAGGGGAGTATCTAAGCGGCGAGCGGTGAAGGTTTCATTGGGCTTGACCACCTGACCACCATCCCACCAATAGGCATTTTGGTCGTTGAACACGTCTTGGCGGTTCGGTTCGAGGTTCTGCAGGTCCGGCCTGGTCGTAGACGGGTTATCGCTGGTTATCTCTTTTTTTTTTCAGAGGTAGCTTCTTCCGGCATTTTCTCCGGGTTGGGTTGAGACTGCTGCTGCCCTTGGGATTGGTTCTGTAACTGGGCAATGCGCTCCTGCAGATCTTCCATGCTGATCTGTTCTTGCTGGAACGGTCCGCGCTTGATACGGTGCGGCAGGGCTAACTCGGCTGCCAGGGCAATATCCCGATCCGTGATCGTGACCCGTCCATCAAAAGCTGCCTGGGCGCGTGCAGCTTTCAAGATGACCAGGTCAGAGCGGTGACCGTCCACATTCAAGGAGGCGGTTAGCGCCGCGATTGAGAGCAGATCCCGGCGGGTATAGGTTACCTGGTCGACCAGCTTGCGGGCCAGCTCGATCTGCCGCGATACCTCTTCCTCTTTGGCCAGCCACACGTTCCGGAACTCGGTTGGATCCGATTCGTAATCGATATTGCGTTCCATGATCAAGACCCGCTCACGAGGGTCGCGAATCCCGTGGATTTCCACGGAGAGGGCAAAGCGGTCGAGCAGTTGCGGGCGCAGATCGCCTTCCTCCGGATTCATCGTCCCGACCAGGATGAAGCGGGCCGGGTGGGAGAATGAGATACCCTCCCGCTCGACGATGTTCATGCCCATTGCGGCTGAGTCGAGCAGAACGTCAACAACGTGGTCGTCCAGCAGGTTGACCTCATCGATGTACAAGAGCCCGCGATTGGCGGCAGCCAGGACGCCAGGTTCAAAATGGCGTTCCCCGCGCTGAATGGCTTTTTCGATATCCAGGGTACCCACGACGCGATCTTCGGTAGCGGACACCGGCAGGTTAACAAAGGCGGTCTCGCGCGTCGAAACAGGCAACTGTTCGCCAAGGGCAGCCCGTTCGCGACATTCAGTGCACCAGGATGCCGGGACGTCGGGGTCGCATCCGAAGCGGCAATCGCTGACGACTTTCACGCGGGGTAGAAGCGCCGCCAGGGCGCGTGCGGCGGTCGATTTGGCTGTGCCACGCTCTCCGCGGATCAGGACACCCCCGATGCGGGGATCCACAGCATTTAATACCAGAGCGCGACGCATACGCTCCTGACCGACGATGGCTGTAAACGGATAAATCGATGGCATACGTTTTCCTTATCATCTCCGCCATGAAAGACCAATGTGGGGTTAAGTTTACCACCAGTCGCCTGAGGATGTAACATCCCCAGTGGCATATCCTGGTCACCCAAGATTGCCCCTTGACAGCTTTTCTTAAGGGTTGCCAATAGATCATTTAGCCTTTATAATGAGACACACACATCCTCTTTAATTGGAGTTAACAAATCGTATGGATCAGAACGACGCCCAGCTCGAGCAGGGGGCTTTGCCCGAGAATAACCAACCGGTTGAGAACCACAATATGGAATCGCTGCTGGAACAAGAAGGCCTGGGGATAGACTTCCCTTTACAGGGTGAGATCCGCAACGGCACAATCGCCAGCATCAGCCAGGGTCAAATCCTGGTTAGCGTCGGCACCAAGTCAGAAGGTGTCATCACCGGGAAAGAACTTGAAGCAATCCCCCCGGCGGAACTGGCAGCTTTCAAAGTCGGCCTGGAGATCCCAGTTTATGTGGTGAATCCTGAAGATCAGGGTGGCAACCTGGTGCTCTCGTATGTGCGGGCGCGTGACGAGGTCAGTTGGAAAGAAGCCGAAGATATGATGACTTCGCAACAGACCTACCACGGTTCCATCATCGGGTACAACAAAGGCGGCTTGATCGTTCCGGTTGGCAGCTTGCGTGGATTTGTGCCCGCTTCTCAGATCAGCCTGTCGCGCCGCGTCTCTATGACCGGCGATACCCCGGAACAGCGTTGGGGGAAGATGATCGGCGAAGCAGTTGACATCCGCGTGATCGAAGTGGATCGCGAACGCCGTCGCCTGATTCTCTCCGAACGAGCTGCTTCTACAGAGACGCGCGAATCTCTCAAAGAGCGCGTTATCGAAGATCTCAAAGAGGGTGAAGTTCGCAGCGGCCGGGTCACCAGCCTGGCCGATTTTGGCGCCTTTGTCAATATCTCGGGAGCAGACGGACTGGTTCACCTTTCGGAGATCTCCTGGGACCGCATCCAGCACCCCAGCGAGGTTCTCAAAGTTGGCCAGGAAGTGAATGTCAAGGTGATCAGCATCGACCGCGACAAGAAGCGCATCGGCCTGTCCATTCGCCAGCTCCAGGATGATCCCTGGTCCTCACAGGTCTCCCGCTACCAGGTCGGCCAGTTGGTGGAAGGGTCGATCACCCGCCTGACCAAGTTCGGCGCCTTTGCCCGCCTTGACAACGACATCGAAGGCCTGATCCACATCTCCGAGATCAGCGATAAACGCATCGAGCACCCGCGCGAAGTCTTGCACGAGAGCGATGTGGTCACTTTGCGCGTCATTAAAATCGACGCCGATAACCACCGCATCGGGTTGAGCTTGCGCCGGGTCGATTCCCCGGCTTATGCCGACCAGGATTGGCAGACGCTCGCAGATGAGGCATTAAACCCCGAGGTGGGAATCCAAACCGCAGAGGCTGGCGAACCTGAGCCGGAAAAACCATCCACCGAAGCGTTTGAAAGCAAAACTGAAGATCAGCCCGCCGAAGCCGTTGAAGATAAGGCAAAAGATCAACCCTCCGGCGCCGGCGAGACAGAATCGATCCAAAATTAATTTCAAGCAACCATAAGGGCGCACTGCTGGAAGGTGCGCCCTTTTTTCTACCCTCACCCTTATGACCTTGATCGTTGACGCACATGAAGACCTCGCGGATAACATGCTGGTGCATGCGCGAGACTATACGCGCAGCGCAGCCGAAACTCGCCGCCTGGAAGCTCAGGTCCCCGAGGACCACCGCCCAGAATCCACATTGATCGGATGGGATGCCTACCAGCGTGGAGAGATTGCCGTGGTGTTTAGCACCCTGTTTGCCGCTCCCTTGCGGGCGCAATCCAACCCCAATGAGCTAGCCTACAGCGATTACAGCCAGGCTCACCACATGTACATGCGCCAGCTCGATTTGTATCACCGGCTCACCGACGACCACCCGGACCAGTTCCGCTTGATCGAAAAGAAGCCCGACTTGCAAGCCGTGCTGGCAGACTGGGCAACTCCGATCGCCGTTCGGGAAGATACAGATGACCACCGCCCGAACGGTCACCCGGTCGGCCTGGTGGTGCTGATGGAAGGCGCCGACGGGGTGCAAAGCCCTGCCGAGCTGGAGGAATGGTGGGCAGGTGGGGTGCGCATCATCGGGCTGGCCTGGGCGGGCACGCGCTACTCCGGCGGCACTCGTGAGCCCGGCCCTTTAACCTCCGAAGGGAGGGCGTTGATCGAGGCAATGGCCGACCTGGGCTTTACCCTCGATCTGAGCCACATGGATCCACAGGCAGCTCTGCAAGCCCTGGAACGCTTCCCTGGGACCGTGATTGCATCTCACGCCAACCCGCTTGGAATGCTCAAGGGATCGGACAGCAACCGCCATTTACCCGATGCAGTGGTGCAAGGATTGATCGAGCGGGGAGGCGTGATCGGCATCGTCCCCTACAATCGCTTCTTGCGGTACAACTGGACGCAGGCTGATGGTAAAAACGCCCTGACGCTCAATGATGTCGTGGCGCATATCGATTACATCTGCCAGCGAGCCGGAGATGCCCGCCACGTAGGCATTGGCAGTGATTTCGATGGCGGCTTCGGTCTGCCGTCCGTCCCCGCTGAAATTGACACCATTGCTGACCTGCAAAAGTTAGCTCCACTGCTGGCAGAGAAAGGCTACAGCCCGGCGGATATCGAGGCCATCATGGGCGGCAACTGGTTATCGATCCTGGAAAAGACTCTTCCCAGATAATGACCCCCGTCACCCCTTCCCAAGCACCCCCTCCCGAGTCCCGGACACTTCCCCAAATGCAATCCGAGCTCCACGGTCATATCTCGATGCGCCAGGTGCGCTTTGGTCTCATCCTCACCCTGGTTGGGCTGTTTGTCTTCTTATTAGGCGCAAGGCCCAGCCTGTTCGGCATGGACCGCAGCCCGGTGATCGGCTTCGTCCAGCTCGCCGTAATGCTGGTCGGGTTGGCGATCATTTGCCTGGGGGGGTATATCTGCCTGGCAGCCTTGTGGAACAGCACACCCCGCTCGATTGCCGCCGATGTCGGATTACGCCTGGTTAGCACCGGTTACGTGATTGCAGTGTTTGCCGGCATGGCCGATATATTCGGTTTTGGCAGTCACCGGTATCCGAACCTGTTACCCTATTTCGGCCCTTTACAGGCATTAGGCGTCGAGGTTGGCGAGTTCATCATCGCCATTGGTTTCATTTTATTAATGCCGATTTGGCGCCGGCGGAAATAACCGGCTTATTCCGGATTATCACTTTTCCCCATCACATTCAACATCTCTTGATTGGAAGAATACTTGTATTCATCCAATCCCCGGTTCAAGGCTTCCTCTCGCTCTATTTCTTCCAGGTGGCGAATATCTGCCCACGTGACCACCGGTTTACCAAGTTGTCCGAGGTATTTTTCCAGGCGATCCACACTATCATCCGGGCTGGGAGTAAGCGTGTGCAGGAATTGCAAGACAGCTTTGGCGCCGTTGACACCGTCTTTGCGAGCAATGCCCACCAGTCCGGTACTGGCTTGCCGCGACCAACCTGCCAAGAATACCGATTGTACCGTACAACCCGTTTCGGGATCATACGCTTCATAAGAGACCCCATCAATCGGGAACACGGGTTCATCACACATCTGGTAGGTGTAGCCTGTTACGGGGAGGCCGACTTTCCGGTCTACCCGATCGCCAATAGCGAACACGACCGTATCGACATCCAGAACACGGCGAGTATCTAGACTCCGCGCTTTAACCTCCCCCTGGACGATTTCCAGACAATTATCCACCACTTCGAGACCGGCCACGCAGCCGACGTCATCTCCGAGGATGCGAGTGGGCGAGGATAAGAATTGGATGACCAGGCAGGTATCCGACCGGCGAGGTTCGGCGTGCGGTAGGGCGGACTGGATGAACATCAAGGCCGCCTGCGGGTCTTGACCGATTGCCAGCATATGGGGTGTCACCCGCTGCACCTCGGCCTGGTATGCAGCCAGATCCAGGTTAGCGACCACGGCCTCCATTTCTTTCTTTTCGTACTTGGTTTCGTTCGGACCGCGGCGGACGACGATGCTGACCTTGTCCACCTTGCGGTTGTCGATCAAGTAATGGGCAATATCCAGGCTGACGTTACCCGCCCCGATTATTGCGACGCGCCGCCCGATCAGGAAAGGACGCTGGCTGAAGGGGGGAAGCAAGTTGTAATGATAAACCAGGTCCTTGGCATGGTATACACCCGCGAGTTGTTCGCCGGGCAAACCCTGCCACTTGGTGCCTTGCGCACCACAGGTGACCAACACCGCATGAAAACCCATCGCCTTGAGCTTATTGAGTGTGAGGTTGCCCTTTTCACTTACGGTAACATTGCCATAGTATTTGAGCAATGGATGGCTAAGGATCTGGCGGAACTGAGTGCGCAACCCTTCTTTCATTTTGTGCTTATCGGGATATATGCCATATTCGGCCAACCCGCCCGGTTTGATATCACGGTTGAGCATCGCCACGTGCACTCCCTCCATGGTGAGCTGTTTTGCTGCGTACAGTCCAGCCGGCCCTGCCCCGACGATAGCCACCTGGTAGGTACGTTCCTTCTCAGCCTGCATGCGTGCCTCCCAATTAAGAACAGTAATAAAGTTTAACACGAATGACACGAATTAGTAACCAATGAAACGGAAGCTCACTGGGAATCGCCTTGAAAGTTTATAGCATATACTGGTGAAAACCGGATGAAATGTGTCTTGATATTAATTGTCCAAATCAACAGGATTATGCTATAGTGGACGGATATCAATAGATGAGAGGGTAAATGGAAAGCCAGATTACGAAGACCAACCTGCCAAACGGACTAACCGTCCTATTGAAGGAGATCCATACCGCACCGATTATCAGCAGTTGGGTGTGGTACCGGGTGGGTTCGCGCAATGAGCCCCCCGGGTTAACCGGTGTTTCCCACTGGGTGGAGCACATGCAGTTTAAAGGCACCCCCCAATTCCCCGGCGGTATCCTGGACAAAGCCATATCGCGTGAAGGCGGCTCATGGAACGCGTTCACCTACCTGGATTGGACCACTTTCTTCGAGACCATGCCGGCCGATAAGATCGACCTGGCCCTGCGGCTGGAAGCCGATCGTATGATCAACAGCCAGTTTGACCCCGAAGAGGTCGGCTCGGAACGCACCGTGATCATATCGGAGCGTGAAGGCAACGAGAACGAGCCGATGTTCAAGTTGAGCGAAGCGATTCAAGGCGAAGCATTCCACGTGCACGCCTACCGCCACGAAGTGATCGGCGATATGACGGATCTGCGCAGCATGCAGCGCGATGACTTGTACAACCACTATCACAACTATTACGCTCCCAATAACGCCGTGGTAGCAGTCGCCGGAGATTTCAACACCCAAGAGATGTTGGGGCGCATCCAGGAACTGTATGAGCCTATCCCCAGCCACGCCACGCGTGTGTTCACGCCTCCCGGGGAACCCGCGCTAGAGAGCGAAAAACGACTGGAGGTCAGCGGACCGGGCGAGACGATGTATCTCCAAATGGCATTCCGTGCGCCGGCCGGGGCGGACCCGGATTTCTACCCCCTGACCGTGCTCGATAGCCTGTTGACCGGACCATCTAGTTTGAATATGTTCGGCGGCGGCGGCATCTCCAATCGTACCTCCCGCCTATACCGGGCGCTAGTGGAGAAAGAGTTCGCCGTGAGCGTTTATGGCGGGCTGCAAACCACCATCGACCCGTATCTATACGAAATCACCGCGACCGTCCGTCCGGGAGTTACCCCCGATCGCTTGATCCAGGCAATCGATGACGAGATCCGCTGCCTCCAGGATGCGCCGGTAAACCCGGAGGAGATTGCTCGAGCGATCAAGCAAGCCCGAGCGTTGTTTGCCTACGGCAGCGAAAACATCACCAACCAGGGCTTCTGGCTTGGGAACTCTGAGATGTATGCAAGCTACCATTGGTTCGTTCACTACACCGAGCGCCTGGCTGAGGTGACCCCTGCCGATGTCCAGCGCATCGCCCAACAATACCTGAAGTTGAACGGACGGATCATCGGCACATACCTGCCCGCCAACGAGGAGGCTAACCATGACGAAAACTCCAGCTAAACCGAGCACCTTACCCGGGCCGGACGATATTACCCGCGCAATCCTCGGGAACGGCATCGTCGTGCTGGCCCGTCCCAACTATAACAGTCCCTCAGTGGTCATTACCGGTTACCTGGCCAACGGCTCATTATTCGATCCGGATGAAAAGCTGGGACTGGCTCACTTTTGCGCCCTCGCGCTAATGCGGGGAACACAAACATACGACTTCCAGCAGATCTATGATGCACTCGAGTCGGTGGGAGCCAGCCTTGGTTTCGGCGCCGGGATGCACACGACCAGCTTCTCCGGACGAGCGCTGGCGGAAGATTTACCTCTGCTGTTGGGGTTACTTTCCGAATCGATGCGCCTACCCACCTTCCCGCCCGACCAGGTCGAGCGGCTACGCATCCAACTGTTGACCGGGCTGGCCATCCGGGCCCAGGATACGGGCGACATGGCTTCGCTCGCCTTCGACCGCATGGTATATCCCAACCACCCGTATGCACGTCCCGAAGACGGGTACACAGAGACCATCCAGGTCATCTCGCAAGCAGACCTGGTTCAATACCACCAGAGGCATTTTGGTCCTCGTGGTCTGGTGATTATTATCGTCGGGGGAGTCTCTCCGCAGCAGGCCATTGATCAGGTGGCTCATGCGTTAGGAGAATGGCAAAACCCGGTTCAGCCCGACCTGCCGGCTTTGCCCTACTTGCAACCCCTGCAAGAGACTATCACGCAGCAGGTCGTCATCGCAGGCAAGAGCCAGGCGGACCTGGTGATGGGCAGCCAGGGTCCAGCGCGGCGTTCGCCGGATTACATGGCGGCGTCTCTAGGAAACAACGTGCTCGGCCAGTTTGGGATGATGGGCCGCATCGGGGATGTGGTTCGCGAGCAATCTGGACTGGCGTATTACGCCTATACCAGCTTAAACGCGGGTCAAGGGCCTGGCTCATGGGAGGTTTCCGCCGGGGTCAATCCGAGCAACGTCCAGAAAGCAATCGACCTGATTCGCTCCGAGATCGGGCATTTCGTGCGCGAGCCGGTTTCTCCGGAGGAGCTGGCCGATAGCCAGGCTAGCTTCATCGGGCGCTTACCCCTGACGCTGGAATCCAATAATGGCATGGCCAGCGCATTACTCAATCTGGAACGCTTTGACCTGGGGTTGGATTATTATCGCCGATACCCAGGAATGGTGCGCACGGTCACCCGCGAGGATGTATTGGAGGTCGCGCGGCGTTACCTGGATCCCGCGAAGCTGGCTATCGCGGTGGCGGGACCGGTGATCGAACCGGTTTCATCCACAGCCTGATACCCATGTGAAAATCCTCTCTATCAGCGATATCGAGCTAGGCTTTCTGTACAGCCCTCAGGTAGCGACACGCTTCGGGGATGTGGATCTAATCCTGAGTTGCGGAGATCTTCCCTATTTTTACCTGGAATATATCCTCTCCATGTTGAACGTCCCGTTGTATTACGTACGCGGGAACCATGCCAACCGAATCGAGGTAGGGGTAGATGGCCAGCGCCATTTTCCGTGGGGCGCGATGGATGTACATCGCCGCCAAATCGTTTGCAAAGGTTTGCTGATCGCCGGATTAGAAGGCTGTTTGCGTTATAATAGCGGGCCGGTGCAATATACTCAAGACGAGTATTGGGGGATGGTCTTCTCAATGGTGCCAGGCTTATTGCTCAACCGGATGCGCTACGGGCGCTACCTGGACGTATTTATCAGCCACGCGCCTCCTACCGGGATCCATGATCAATCCGACCGGGCGCACCAAGGTATCCAGGCTTTTCGTTGGCTGCTGGACGTCTTCCACCCCTCCGTGCATTTCCATGGGCATACCCATATTTACCGCTCGGGGGGAATCTCAGAAACGCAGTATCGCAATACCCGGGTGATCAACACCTTCGGTTATCGCGAGACGGAACTATCCCCTGGTTTGCTCCCTATCTCGGGGAAACCAACGATTTACCACCAGGGTTAAGGAAATATCTGTATGGCTCACCCAAATTCAGATCATCATTCTTCGTCGATCATCGACCAGATTGCGCGCTTAGACTTCAACCGCGCCCACCAGAAGGCCTTCTGGCGGGAGGTTACCAATGCACTGCGCCGGCATGACAACAATCTACTGCCTTACGACGAAGTTCGCAAGGCGCTTCCGCTCAAAGGCCAGCATTATCTCGGCCCCAGAGAAATATCTGTCGAACAGATCGTGGGCAGCGAAAGCCGTTACCACGATTTCGACCGGGCATTTTTACCCCGCCAGACGAACACCAAGGAACGCTGGATCAGCATTGACCGAGCTCATCTTGAGGATGTGGCTCTGCCCCCCATCGAGTTATACAAAGTTGGCGAAGCGTATTTCGTGAAGGACGGGAACCATCGCGTTTCGGTAGCCAGACAGAAGGGCCAGGTCTTCATCGATGCAGTCGTGATCGAAGTCGACGTGAGTGTGCCCTTGGAAGCTACCACCGATCTGGAAGGGTTGGTGTTGAAAGCCGCACAAGCCGGCTTCGAGGATGCCACCCATTTGAATGAAATATGCCCGGATACACCTGTGGTCGTGACGCTGCCCGGGATGTATGAGCGCTTGTTGGAACATATTAGCGTTCACCGCTGGTACCTGGGCTTGCAGCGCAACGAAGAAGTGCCATACCCCGAAGCGGTGCAATCCTGGTACGATCTTGTCTACCTACCTCTGATCGGTATCATCCGCGAAAACAATATTTTGCGCCAATTTCCCCGGCGAACAGAGACCGACCTTTACCTGTGGATCATCGAGCATCGTAGCTACCTTGAGGAAAAGACCGATCGGGTCAGCCTGGAAGATGCAGCCCAGAATTTCGCCGACCAATATTCTGAACGCCCGTTCAGCCGGATCAAGCATGCCCTGTACCGGTTTGTCGGTCGTCTTTTTACACCGGGAAAATAGAGGGATTTCCACCGGAGTAACGCACTCGCGGTCGCTTGTCAGGAGGGAATATTCGCGGATCGCTGGTTGGAGCTACCCACCGGCTGCACCCCGATCCAGAAGTGATGTGGCAATACCGAGCCGCTGGAGCGCACTTCAATCCCGCCGGATTTCGGTTTTGCCTCTCCCAGCATGCTGGGGTGAACGAAACATAGATCCGGGATTTTTCCGTATTTTTTCTGGTAATAGGCAGCCGCCCGCTCGATTTTCGTCTCTATTCCCGCTTTCGGGTCATTATCGAACCATAGCATTCCGATGTTCATGACAACCTCCATTAACGATAATCATATATAGAACTTATGTTCTATATATGATTATACAGTAGTTTTAGGGATTGTCAATAGGGAGCTGGAGAGACTTGGCTCATTCAATCAACTTACCTGGTCGACCCTCCCTCTATTTCCAAACACCTTTCCCGGACGGCCGGGGACGCCTAATGCCGGTAAGACCCAATGGTCTAAACCTATCCAGCCGGCTGTCTTCCAGGCCAATACCAGCCAGGTAGCGAATACGAATAAAAAAGGATTGGTGCTCACAGCTCCGGCCATCAAATAGTTCACATTCATAAACCCACCGAAGAAAGCCGCTATCCCGGTGAAAATTCCCAGGATCAGGGCGATGCCGACGAGCAATTCCCCGAATGCCACGATCCAGCTCCACACCGCCGCGCCCGGCAAGACAATATTCTGTAAAAACGAGGCATACCAGGCCTGGACATTCGGATGAGCACCCGTTGTCTGTTTTAATGCGCCGTTGATAAAACCGGTCAGAGCGGTTCCGGCCTTCGGCCCTACCCAGGCTGGGCTGATTACTTTTTCCCATCCGGCTGTTAGCCATTCATAACCCGTATAGAGGCGAATAATCAGCCACAACCATGAAAGCCTGACGTCTCCAAATAAAAAGCGTGCAATGGGTGGATCTTCAATAGTCACAATCGATCGATTCATCTTACTGGAATTTGCTGTACTCATAGAAATGTCCTCCATCTCGACGTGTCCCAAAATATCTGGTAGACAATGTGTCTACAAGCCCTATAAGAAGTACATCCATTAATTATACTATTTTTTACCGGAATAGATAACTTGAAGCGCGTGTTTAACTTCCACCCATTTTCCACATGAGGGAAATTACCCTAATCGCATCGCGTAGAGCGGAACCAACATCTCGCTTGAGCTCAGACCGCCATGCCGGCCGAGCATGCGGTTCTCTTTTTGCGCCCACCACAAGTAATTGTCGCCGCGCGCCACGCAGATGAGGTCCCCAATACGGTCGGGGGTCTGGAGCGAAGGTCGCTCTGGCACACCAAACAAGCCTGACTGCAGCGCCTCGGTTGATGCAACCAGGTCGAATTGACCCGGCCAGGTGCGGTGGATGTAGGTCTTCACCGCGTCCATCATGCCCGGGCGGATGTACAGGTAGGCAAAACGGTTTTCGCCAGTCGGGGATAGATGCAGTAAGTGAGTGAGTTCGGGGTGATTGGTCAGGTCAAAATCCGGGTTTGCGCGGGTATATACCAGGCCGTGGTCGGCCGTCAGGATCAGCAGCGTGTTTTTCACAGCATCCGGACGGACCCGCTTGAGGAACAGGTTGTCAAAAGCCTGGCTGAAGAGGGAAAACTCGGCATCGATGCGAGCATCTTGCGGACCGTAAAGGTGCGCCAGGGTATCGAGTTCCTCCCAATACACATAGGTAAACGAGCGTTTGTTCCCCTGGGACTCCAGAAAATCGGATAGTGTGTAGCTCAGGTCGACCGGTGAGCGGTATGGGACGAGCGTCACTTCGGGCAGGTGCATGTTCGACAACCCCGAGTGGCTCAACGGAAAGGGCATGAAACTGGATACGTGGATGCCCGCGCGTTGAAAATGCGGTCCCAAGCGAGGAACAGCGAGGAAGGTATCGGGGTTGAACCCTGACCGGCGCAGGCCTCCTGGATCATTGGTAGCTGTGATGGCCGACTGGGCGATCATATTGGAGACGATACCGAACTCCCGCAGCCACAGCTCGTAGCCCAGGATGCCGTGCTCGGCCGGGCTGGCGCCGGTCCACAGCGTGGTCAGAGCAGCCGAGGTGG
>JAQTMA010000109.1:0-7309 GCA_028714615.1 Anaerolineaceae bacterium
CTGGGTCTACTGGTTGGCGGAATCGGCATCGCCAACACCATGCAGGTGCTGTTGCGTCGCCGCCAGCGAGAAATCGCCATCTGGAAGACGATCGGTTACCGTGAGAGCCAGTTGTTGGTCATGTTCGCCCTGGAAGCGGCGCTGCTGGGAATCTTGGGCAGCCTGTTGGGCGCCGGAGCTGGGGTGCTGGTTTCCTCTCAACTGGTAGAGTTATTCCGCCGAACCTCCAACCTGCTCTTCGCGTGGACGTTTTCAACCTCGACCGTCCTTGCGGGGATTGCGGTGGGCATCCTGACCACGATCATATTCGCCCTGTGGGCCATCGTGATCGCCAGCCGGGCCCAGCCGGTGGCTCTGCTGCGCAATGAGCCGGTGGATGCCAAACAATTGCCGAAGTGGAAATCTGCCGGCCTGGCGGCGCTGTTGAGCCTGCCCTTTATGGCCGTGACCAGCCTGGCGATGGGATCGCTGATCAACGGAGTGATTGTATTACTGTTTGCTCTGGCGGGGCTGGCGGCGCTGGGCGGATTCTTCAGCGGGTTGATCTGGCTGGTCACCCGGCTTCTGCCGCTGCGCGGTTTTCCTTTGATGCATATGGCTCAGAATAGCCTGCGCCGCCGAGGCGCTTCGCTGGTGTTTGCCATGATTGCTCTGTTTGTGGGCGTCGTCTCGATGACCCTGGGGACGGTGGTGACTCAGACCGGTCAGCGAGAAATGAGCGCACATACTGTTCAAATCAAGGGCTTCAACCTAAATGTCCTGGCGCCCTGGAGTGAAGCAGCCGCTGTGCGCCAGGCTATTCAAGCACAGCCCTCAGAAAAGACAGCTTACGGCTCATCCACCACCGTTAAGTCGATCCAGGCTGTGGATCAGCCGGAAAGGTCCGATACGAAAGCCGTGCTGATTGGGCGTTCGGATCCGTCTGGCTACCAGGTCTCGGGAGCCTTGTGGGGCAGCCAACCCCAAGGCGTCTACTCATACAAGTATTCCGGGATAGCGCAGGGGGGCCAGGTGGTAGTGACGTTGGTAGATGGAAGTACTCGGAAATTCAGCGTGGTTGGTACCTACGACCTCCAATGGGACTCGATCAACCTCTACCCTCAATTGGGACTGTTGATGCCGGTGGAACTGGCCCTCCAAACCGCTCCACCCGACACGCTGATCTATTTTGTGCAGGCGCCGGCTGGCAAGATAAACACGGTGGCTGCTGCTCTGGGAGCCGCCTTGCCCGGAGCGACGGTGATCAACTTGATGGCCTACGCCACCCGTTTTCTGCAGACCTATCGGAACCTGTTTGTGCTGGCGATGGCTATGGCAGGGTTGGCGCTGCTGGCGGGTATTCTTTTGGTGGCCAATGCCGTCAGCCTGGCTATGCTCGACCGGCGTTATGAGATTGGGGTGCTCAAGACGATGGGCTACTCCCGCCGGCATATCCTGACGTCGCTTGCGGTAGAATATAGTTCAGTCTCCTTGATGGCATGCTCTGTGGGGCTGTTAGCAGTTCGTATCTTCTTGTGGGTGGTCGGGCTATCAAATCCGATGGCGGGTAACCTGCTCGTGCTCACCCCGCTGGCGACGGCGCTGATCGTCTTTTGCGGTGTCGGTCTGCCGCTGCTGACCATCCTGGGCGTCACCTGGAGCCCGACCCGCGTTTCGCCATTGTTGGTTTTGAATGACCGCGGATAAATGAAATGAAAAGACTCATCCGTTTTTTTCGCACCCTGCGTGGCAAACTTATCTTGACCTATACCCTCGTCACGGTGTTAGCCCTCCTGGTGTTGGAGATGCTGGTGATCGGGTTGGGTTACATCCCAATTTCCCAGCTCAGTACCAACCAGGCCAGTTACTTCTCCGACGTGGTTTACGTGCTCTATCCCCAAGCCAGGATTTACCTGCAACCTGGTGCAGAAGATTTAGCCGGGCTGCAGGCCTGGTTGTCGGGCATCTACCGCTCCGGATACGCCAGCTTGCCCCCGCGAAACCTGGGGGAGAGCCCGGCCGCCCCGATCGATCGGAGCGACCCGATGGTTGTGCTTTCTCCGGATGGGGTCGTACTGGCCCAGGCGCCCGCCTCCGCCAACAACCTGGTGGGACAGCGCTACATTCCTCCCCAAGTTCCAGGCAGCCAGAATATCCTCGAGTTTGCCCTGCAGAAGAATTTTGCTATCTCGGGGTTGTATGTCAACAAACCGGACGGCAATTACCTGGTGGCTGTCCCCATAACTGCCGCCGGTCGCGATTCGCAGTTGGTCGGCGTGATCATGGTCAGCATCCAACCGCCGCCAGTCATCCTGGCTACGCGGCTCAAGCAAGCCTACGAGGACCTGTTCTTGTTAGCCGGGACCGTGGCCCTCACCGCGGTGCTGCTGCTGTTGGCCGTGGCGCCTTTCGCAGCGTTGTTTGGTTTCATCATGTCCCGGGGGCTCACCCGCCGCTTGAAAGCGCTCACCCTCGCCGCGGATGCCTGGAGTGAGGGCAATTTCTCGGTCAAGCCGGACGACCGTTCCCGGGATGAGATTGGAATCCTGGGGCAGCAAATGCGCCACATGGCCGAGCGCGTGCAGACCCTGCTTCAGTCCCAGCAAGAGCTGGCCACGATGGAAGAACGCAACCGGTTGGCGCGTGACCTGCATGATACCGTCAAGCAGCAGACCTTCGCCACGCTGATGCAGGTACGCGCGGCGAAGAATACCCTCAACCAGGATGCCGAGAGTGCGCGCCAGCACCTGGACGAGGCTGAGGGCCTACTTAAAACCTCCCAGCAGGAATTGGGCTTCATGATTGCCGAGTTACACCCGGCTGCTTTGGAAGGACAGGGCCTGGCGGCGGCCTTGCGGGAAAACCTGGAGCGTTGGAGCGAGCAAACCCGCATCCCGGTCGACTACCAGGTGCAAAATGAGCGCCGCCTGCCGTTGGAGATCGAGCAATCCCTCTACCGGGTGGCGCAGGAAGCTCTCTCGAACGTGGCGCGCCATAGCCAGGCTTCGAGCCTGACCGTCCGCCTCGTGTTCGACGCTCAACAGGTGTGCTTGAGCATTTCCGATAACGGCAAAGGCTTCGACCCGGCAGGGGTGGTTCACAAAGGCTTTGGGCTGCAAAGCATGCGCGAGCGGGTCATGGCGCTGGGTGGCCAGTGGTCGCTCGACAGTTCGGTCGAATCCGGCACAACCATCACCGCTGCCGTGCCGGCCCGCTAGGGGTTAGGAGGCAAACCAGGATGAACGATCCCATTACGGTATTGATCGTGGACGACCACAACATGGTGCGCATGGGCTTGCAAGCCTATTTCAGCACACTGGCCGATATCCAGGTGGTGGGTGAAGCCAGTACCGGGGAAGAAGCGATCCAACAGGTGACGCTGCTTGCCCCGGATGTGGTGCTGATGGACCTGATCATGCCGGGTATGGACGGGGTTGAGGCCACCCGCCGCGTGAAAAAGATCAGCCCGCGCACCCAGGTGATCGTGGTGACCTCTTACCATGAGGACGAACACATCTTTCCCGCTATCCGCGCCGGGGCCCTCTCTTATGTGCTCAAGGATATCGACCCGGACGAGTTGGCCGAAGCCATCCGCCGGGCGCACGCCGGCGACGCGGTCATCAATCCGCGCGTGGCCGCCCGCCTGGTGAAAGAGCTGCACGGCGACGGGGGAGAGGCGATCAACCCCTTCGGTGAGCTGACCGACCGCGAGCTGGACGTGCTGCGCCAGATCGCCGCCGGCAGGAGCAACCGCGAGATCGCCGAGGCGTTGGTGATCAGCGAGAAAACGGTGAAGAGTCATATCACCAACCTCTTGAACAAGCTGCACCTGGCGGATCGCACCCAGGCGGCCGTGTATGCCTGGCAGGAAGGCATCGTCCGGCGCAAGAAGAGCTAAATACGAACCGCGAAGCCCTTGGATACAGAAAAAGAGGTGCTGCTCAGGCTCGCATGAAAAATGCCTGAATTTGATGCTGGGCTAGGTTAACCCAGGATCAGTCGCGACCGTTGAAAACTCACCAACGAGGCGGCCAACAAGATCGCATCGAACACGGCCAGAGCCCCCATGACAATCAAGACGAATTGGTTAGTAGTCAGGGATGCCGTCACACTTGCCGGCAAAAGCCTGACGATCCCGTAAACGGCAAAGCCAAGTAATATTTCGCCCAGAACCATCGTTTGCGCCGCTTGGCGCACGGTGGCAGACTTAAGGGAGATCAGCACCCCTCCGCTGGCGGCAAGCAGAATGGTGAGAAAGCTCATAACAAGCACTACCAGGAAGAGATTGATAGGCGCATAAAATACCCATGGTCCCTGTCCTCGTGACAAATTGACCACCATCGCTCCGAGCAGAAGGCAAATGAAGGTCATCCCCCAGGTAAATCCAACCGCTACCAGCAGCTTACCAAATAGAATTGCTCGATCAGAGATGCGGCTGGCAAGCAGGGTTTCCAGGGTATGGCGCTCGCGCTCCCCGGCGATTGCATCGCCAATAAAACTGGTGACAAACAAAAAAGGGGTATACAAGATAATCAGGATGGGCGCCGGGTCAAGGTCGATCCAACGCTGGGTAAAGGATAATGGCAAAACAATCCCCAAGATGCCAAAAATCAGCAGGGGTTGAAATAAATTAAAGCGTCCGCCCGACAAGAGAAAATCTTTCGATTCTTTCCAAATCATCGTCCACAAATCGCTCATGTATTTTCTTCTTTCATCAGCGTCAAAAATAGATCCTCCAGGCTGGTTCCCGACCTGCGGATTTCCTCTACTTCGGCGCCGGATTGCTCGATCAGAGTGATCAGGGGTCCTATTTCACTCTCCCTACGAAGCTCAATCAACAAGCGATTCATGTGAATTTCAGCTCGTTCCACTTCAGGTCGGGCCTGAAGAGAGGTCAAGGTTTGTTCACTGAAATCGCGTCCATTGATCTCAACCTTAAGGCCGCCTTTTCCTAAACGCAGTTCGTCCGGGTTGCCGATCGTAATCAGTTTTCCATTGCGGATGACACCTACCTGGGCGCAGAGTTTTTCGGCTTCTGCTAGGTTATGGGTATTGAGGAAAACGGTCACGCCTTCGCGGGTGACCAGGCTGGTCAGATCGGCATGCAAGGTCGCAGCCGCCACCGGGTCGAACCCGGCGGTTGGCTCATCCAGGAAAATCAAAGGCGGGTGGTGAAAGAGGGCTCGAGCCACAGCAAGTTTTTGTTTCATCCCCCGGCTCCATTTACCCACCTTCTCCTTACGACGGTCCCATAAGTCCAGGTGGGTAAGCAGTTCTTTAGCACGTGCCTTCCGTTCGGATCCGGGCATGTGGTAGATGCGCCCATACAAGTCAAGATTATCTTCTGCGCTCATGCGTTCATAGAGTCCTGAAAATTCAAGCAGCGCACCGGATTTATCACGAATTTCGTTGGCTTGTGAACGCGTGTCGAAGCCCATCACTCTGGCCTGGCCTTGGGAAGGTTCCAATATACCCAGCAGAAGATGGATGGTGGTAGTTTTGCCTGCGCCGTTTGGACCAAGAAATCCAAAAACAATCCCGGCAGGTACATCCATGGTCAGGTCATCGACCGCGGTGATCGTTCCAAACGAGCGGCAAAGGTGTTCGGTGTGAATTATCGATTCAGGCATTCATTCAATCCTGTAACCGCCCAGGTGTAAATTTTTCCCCATGCTGTTTACCAGCGAAATAACCGCATCTTCGCCTTGGCAAATGGCGACCCAGTATTCTTCTTCCGTTGGCATGCGCAGGGTTCCATGCCCTTATTTTGTCCGGATTTTAAGATTTTGACAACGGTAAAGTTCAGTTGTAACCAATGTCTGAGCAGTTGCGATTGTGTGTAGGTAGGCAGTACCTGCGGTCCCGGGGGGCAAGTGTCGTGTCCTGCGCTGAGTGCCTGTGGGCGGTCCATCCCGCAGCCGGCTCCGCTCCCCACCGAATCGACCCCCACCCTCTCTGCTCCATCCACTGCCACGCTCGTTCCCACGGCTACACCGCCCGCGCCTCCCACCAGCACCCCAACCGACTCGCCTTCTCCAACCCCCACGCCGTTTCCGATGTCGATCCAGGCCATGCGAGCGGCCTCCTATCCGGGCAGCGACATCAGCATCGAGCAGGAACTGGCGCCGGGAAATGGCTACTCCCGGTACTACGCTTCCTACCGGTCGGAAGGACTGAAGATCTACGCCCTCCTCACCGTGCCGGATGGGCAAGCCTCAGAAGGCGGCTGGCCGGCGATTGTTTTTAACCACGGCTACATCCCCCCGAGCAGTACCGCACGACCGAGCGCTACATCACCTACGTGGATTGGCTGGCATGCGCCGGATATATCGTCTTCCGCATCGACTACCACGGCAACGCCAGGTCGGAAAGGGATCCAGCCGGGGCGTACGGCAATCCCGGCTATACCATCGACGTGCTCAATGCCGTCACTTCCCTGAAGCGCTTCCCGCAGGCTAACCCGAAGGGGAAAGTGATTTTGGGGGATCATTCTGCCCGGCTGACCTCGCCGCGGATCGATACTTCGGCGCGGCGCTCGATTGCACGCAAGAGCAGGTTAATGGCGATCACCAAAATAGCTACTGCCACGCTGCCGGCCAGGATCTTGCCGTAATTCGCGGTCGTGACCCCCTCGAACAGCAATTGTCCCAGCCCGCCGGCATTGATAAAGGCTGCGATCGTGCCGATCCCAATGATCGAAATGACCGCCAGGCGCACGCCCGCCAACAGCAGTGGCAGCGCCAGGGGGAACTCCACCCACCAGAAGCGCTGCCAGCCGCTCATCCCCATCCCGTTGGCGGCCTCCAGGATGGCGGGATCGATGCCGGTGAGTCCCACCAACCAATTGCGCACCAACACCAATTGGGCGTAGGCCACCAAAGCTATTACCGCCGGGGTGAGGCCCAGCCCAAACAACGGGATGAGCAGCACAAACAAAGATAGGCTGGGGATGGTGTAGATCACCCCGAGCACCGCCAGCACAGGACCGCGCCAGGCCCGCTTGCGGTTCAACAGTACGCCGGTGGGCAGGGCAATGGCGAGGGCCAGGGCGAGCGAGATCGCAGTCAGGCGCAGGTGCTCGGCCAGCCGTTGGGCCACCAGGGGCAGATGGGTAAGAAGGTAGTCCATCGGAATCAGGAAGGAACCGTTTGTCCGTTCGGGTTGAACAGCGCCAGGCGTAGGTCAGCCAGGGTGATTTCACCGATGGGCTGGCCATGCGAGTCGGTCACTTTCAGGGCAGGCACGCCGCCGGCCAGCAGGCGAGAGAGGGCGGTGCGCAGGTCATCTTCGGGATGGACTAACATGGATGCACCTGCGCCTACCACCTCGC
>JAQTMA010000109.1:7409-13657 GCA_028714615.1 Anaerolineaceae bacterium
TAACCGATGTGGCGGCGCAGGTCAGTCACCGGCCGGTCGTGGATTTCTACCCCATTGACATAGATCTTCCCGCTGGTGGGTTCATACAGCCGGTTGATCATCTTGAGCAGGGTGGTCTTGCCGCACCCCGAGGGACCCAGCAGCACGATCAGGCTGCCAGCCTCCACCTGGAAGCTGACATGATCCACCGCCGGCCGGGTTTCCCCGGCGAACTCGCGGGTCACCGCTTCGCAAGTGATGGCGGCTTGCTCGGCCAGAGGAACAGATGCCTCGCCAGTCACTAACGCTCCTGATGCATGGTCATTTCAACAGGCCTGCCTGCTGCAGGAACGCCTTGGCGACCGCCGCGGGCTCTTTTTTATCCGGGCCGTCTACCTGCCAGTTCAATCCAGACATGACCTGGTCAGTTAGTTGAGGCGCCAGTTTGTTCAGGACATCCGCAATCTGCGGATTCTTCTGCAGCGTATCCATGCGTACCACGGGAGCGATGTTGTAGATTGGATAGACGTGTTTGTCGTCTTCCAGCAGCGCCAGCTTGTTGCCCTGGATCTGCCCGTCCGTACCGAAGGCGACGACCACGTCCACCTGCCCATCCAGCAAAGCCTGGTAGCGCAGACTGCCGGTGCCCAACTGTTTGACGTCCTTGAATTGGAAGCCGCCGTAAGCTGCCTGGAGGGCTTTCAAGCCGTCTTCCCGCTCGATAAACTCGGCCGGCCCCCCCAACGTCAGGCTGGAGGCTTTGGTCGAAAGGTCCGTGTAAGTCTTGATGCCGTTCTTATCGGCCACGGCCTGGGTCATCGCCAGCGCTTGAGTGTCATTGAAGGGAGAGGGCTGCAGCCAGGTCAGTTGGAATTGTTGTTCGTAACCGCTCTTCACGGCCTGGTAAATTTGCTGGGGGTCCTGGAGCGGTTTTGCTTTCAATACGGTCAACAAGCCGGTGGAAGTGTACTCGGGGTACAGGTCGATATCCCCTTTGGTGATGGCCGTCTGTGCGATCGGGGTGCCACCCAGGTTCAGCTTGCGTTCGACCTTAAAGCCCGCGTTTTCGAGCAACTGAGCATACATTTCGGCCACGATGAATTCTTCGGTGAAATCTTTCGAGCCGATTTTGATGGTTGCGCCCGTGGAAGCAACCACGCTGGGCGTCTCCCCGGTCACCGGGACGGCCGGTGCGGTGGGGGTGCCGGCCGCCGAAGGACTACACGCGCTGATCAAAAACGTGAGAACGAGTAACAACGATACCAAAATACGTTTATGTAAGGCCTTGTTCATTCTATTACCCTCCTGAGTAGACGAGCGATTAACGCTCTGAATAACGAAAAGTTCTTTGCAGCCTGGCGAGCAGCGTTTCAGACGCCAGGGCCAGGAGCGCCACAGGAACGGCTCCTACCAGCATGATGCGTACGTCGTACAGGGCGAACCCGCGAGTGATGAAATCACCCAATCCGCCGCCGCCGATAAAAGCCGCCAGGGTGGCGCTGGAAATGACTTCGACGGAGGCCACGCGGATGCCGGCCAGGATGGCCGCCGCGGCCAAGGGCAGTTCCACCTGGCGCAGCACCTGGCCCGGCGCCATACCCATCCCATAGGCCGCCTCCATGGCCGCCGGGTCTACCCCGCGCAGTCCCGCATAGGTGTTGATTAACACCGGGGGGAAAGCCAGGACGGTCAGGGCCACCAGCGATGGCAGGTAACCCAACCCGAGGAACGGCAAGGCCAGGAAGAGGATGGCCAGGGAAGGGATGACCCGCATGGAGTTAAAGGCATTGATCACCGCTTGCGCAACACGAGCCCGGCGCGAGATCCACACTCCCAGCGGCACGCACACCAGGATGCTGACTCCCAGGGCAACCAGGCTGAGAGCCAGATGCTGGCGGACAGCCTGCCAGAACTCGGGCTGGTGTTGGGTGAAATATTGAAGAGCGCCTTCCAGGATAGCCATTTCTTTTGACAAGCATCCTTGTGATTGCCGTTATGAACCCCTGGCCTATTATGACCTTAATTAGAAAATTAGTCAATATATGATAATTTGGGGATTCGCCAACCCGGTAAAGGACTTGTCGGGATGACACTGGGCAGCGCCCGTTGGGGCATTCATCACTTCAAGGGTATTGAAGGCGTCACCGCCAGAACGGAGGAAGGAACACTCGGGACGAGTGATCGCTTGGAGACGCTGCAGCGCAGCGTCTCTACCCGCACGGCGTCTCTACCCGCGCGGCGTCTCTACCTGTGGGGCGTCTCTACTTCTACTCCTTCAACGTGCTCAGGACTCCCTTTCCCTGGCGACCACCCCCTCCCCCAAATTTTACAGAAATAAGTTTGGGGGAGGGGGGGAAGGTATGTGACCACAAATCTCAACAAGAGATCAAACTGGGGCGCACATGGCCCACAAGTGCAGCCCGGTGCGGGTCAGATCCGCTTCCCGTACCACCTCAAAACCCAGCTTGCGGTAAAAATTCACGTTCTGCTCGGTCATCGTCTCCAGGTAACAGGACAGGCCGGCTGCGTGGGCCCGCTCTAGCATGGATGTCACCAGGCGGGCGCCAATCCCCTGACCTTGGGCAGCCGGATCGACCCCCAACACCATCAGGTACCAATGTGGAGCGGGCATGGCTGCTTTGTGGATACGGTCAACAAGCGGCTCGATCCTGCGGATCGCCCATAATGCTTTCAAGCCGATCAACGGTGAAACGGTCCCCAATCCCGCCCGGAGCAATCCCCACAGCGTCATCTCTGTCCGTCCAGGCGGCAGCCAACAAGCCACGCCTTCCAGTGCGCGGGTCGTCCATAACTCACCGTAGAAGTGGCAATAGCGTAAGGAGGAGAGCATCAGGCCAGGCAGCACCTGCTCCCGGCGTCTTGGTTCGGGCAGGTAATGCACCATCAGGGGATCTTCCTGAAAGGCGCGCGCCAGAACGCCTCCGGACTGGGCCAACTGGGTGGCGTCCAGGCGGACGATTTCTGCAGGCATTCCCCGATCAACAGTCAAGCGCCAATCCCTCTGTGACCGTAATGGTCACCAATGGCATCCTGCGGATGATCGGATATGCAACAGGTTTGCGCTCACAGGTAACATATGCGGCCGCTCCATTGACCAGGGACATTATACATCCTCTGAGGAGCTCCCAAGCTTGGTTTTCCTCAACGCGGGACGATTACCGGCACAACCAAATGTAAAACGCGCTTGACATTTCCTGGCCGCATGGTTATAATATGTAAAGCAAGCTTTACAAAAGGAGGTTGAATGAAGAATTGCCTGGAAGCGTTACGCAACCAAAAGGGGTGGACGCAGCAGGAGCTGGCTGATCGTACCGAAGTGTCGCGCCAGACGATCATTTCGCTGGAGAAGGGTCACTACAACCCGTCGATATTGCTGGCCTTCCGCCTGGCCCGCATGTTCGAGAAACCCATCGAAGAGATATTCCATTATGAGGAGGATGCTTATCATGTCTGATTCAAAACCGGATCTTTCCCGAAGATTAATCTACGGCTGGCTGCTGTTTGCCGCCGGTCTGCTGCTGATCCTGATCGGACTGGCCATACGGCTCTGGGCGCCCAACGTAGCCTTAAACGTTAAATGGATCTCGGTCTTTGGAATCCTGGTAACCGCCTTCGCTATCGCCAACCTGCCCCAAGCCATCCAGTCGGTCAAAGATCCTGAACGCGCTCGCCGGGCCATGTACGAAGCCAGTGATGAGCGCAGCCTGGGGATTCGCCACCGCTCTGGATACGCAGCGTTCATCTTTTCGAATCTGGTCTCTATCCTGGCGCTGCTGGTGTATTCATTCACTACCCGCTCTGTGCCAGGCCCCGACCGGCTTTGGTACTACCTGGCTTTCATGGTTCTGGCGCCCGGCATGGTCTATATCATCGGATTGACCTATTACCACGAACGAGAATGACCCTATTCACAAAATTCGCATTGGCCAAGAAGCAACCAATTGCAAGCCTGTCTCGATCGCCAGGTTCGAGATCCGATCGAGCATCTGTTTCAAACATAGAGGAGAAAAAATGAACGCCAGGTTGAACACCATACATCGCAAGTGGAGATTGGGATTGGTTTTACTATGGATTGGCATAGGTTTCGGAATAGCCGGGGTGGCAATCCAGAAAATGATTGCTGATCTGCCTTTCAACCCGCGCATCATCACCGCCCTGGGATTCCTGTTATTGGGGATCGGCGTCGCAAACCTGGTGAAATATGGTTCCGCCAGGCGCGACCCCCAGGCGGCGTCCAGGCTGGTTATTGAGGAACAGGATGAGCGGACGAGGCTTCTTCACGCGCGGGCCGGCAACCGTGCGTTTTGGGTCTCCGCTGCAATGGCGTATATCGTATTGATGACGCAATCCTTTTCCGCGATTGGGAGTCTTCCCATCATCTCGTCAGAAGTCCTGTGGTATTTCCTGGCGGCAGTGGTGGTGGTTCCCTTCGGAGTCTATATCGCCAGCCTGGTCTATGACGAAAAGCGTGAATGACCCACGGCTATTGCCAGGTGAACATCAGCACCTTGCTTTCGGGCAGCTTGACTTCCATGGATGCCGGCTTGGCCGTCCCGCACTTGCCGCCAATGCAATTCCCGTTCGCATCCATCACCCGGCTGCTGGAGGAAATGGCGGTGAACACCACCGTCCAGGTTCCGCTGGCGCTGGTGGGGAAGAAGGCGTAGAAGAACCCGGTGGAATCCGTGGTCGCGTCGGTGCGGGAAGGGGTGTCTCCGGTTCCTTGGACGAGCGAGAACTGGATGCCGTTGACCGGCTGCCCGGACGCATCCACCACTCGCCCGCGGACGACCTGGGCCTCGCCTGGTTCGACCCCCGGAGCGGTTTTCAGATCTTTCTCGGGTTTGATCAACTGTGCAAAAATCCAACCCCGACCTCCAGCGCCGCTCCGAACGTAAACCCACTCGTCCCCGGGAGACCGCCCAAGAACCGTCAGGACAGCGCCTTGGCTCAGCAAGCTGCCTGCCGGGAATAGGGTTCCCGGGCCTGTACGGAACTTTGCTCCCTCCACTGTCACCGTTGCATTGAAGGGGGTGAAGCTCGTCTCGGCTGGAGGTTGCGGAGTGGAGGATGCTGAGCCGGGGGCAGCGGTCACCGCCTGAGTGGCGCCCGCCGGGTGCGTGGCCGCGCCGGGCGGCGATGTCAAGGGAATTACGGTGATCGCCGCGGTGGGTGCTCCCAGGGGGGTGGTGGGTGTCAATCGGCCGGGGGCAGGCAAGTTGCAGCCGGTGAGGGTGATCACGGCTACGAACATCAGCATGGCGCGTTTCCAGTTCATATCTTTCACCTTTAAGCAAACCTGATTGCCTTGAAGCGTTTCCATGCAATACGGGTTGCAAGGATCGAACCTTTCCCAAATGACGTTTTCCGGTTGGCTTGAGTTCCACACGAAACTCAATTAGTGTGGTACACTAGCCAGGTAAGTATATAAGGCTTGTCGAGAATTGCTGCCAGACCTTTTATCGGATGGCAGCATTTATTTTCCCGGTCTGAAATGGCCGGGTGATCGGGAAACAAATACAAGATGGAAGTAAAACTGTATATTGGGAACCTTTCGTTCTCCACCACCGCAGAGGACCTGCGCACCTTATTCACTCAAGCAGGGACAGTAACCTCCTCGGATGTGATCAAGGACCGCTCCAGCGGAGAATCGAAAGGCTTTGCTTTTGTGGCGATGGCCTCTCAAGCCGACGCGGCCAAAGCAACCCAGATGTTCAACGGCTATTCCCTTGGCGACCGCGAAATCAAAGTCGGCCCTGCCCGCGCGCGTGAAGAAACTGGACGCGGCGGCTTTGGAGGGAACCGCAATGAAGGTCGTGGACAGGGTAGACCTGTGGCGCACAAGAGTCGCGGTGGGGCGCGGCGCTATTAGTAAAAATCGTAATCAATCAGAAATAAAACGGAGAATAAGAAAAAATGTCTGACCGCATCGTTGGTACTGTAAAGTGGTTCAATAACACCAAAGGCTATGGCTTCCTGGCGCAGGATAACGGACCGGACGTATTCGTCCATCATTCCGCCATCCAAGGCGAAGGCTATCACACCCTGGAAGAAGGCCAGAAGGTGGAATTTTCGATCGAGCAGGGTCCCAAGGGGCTGCAAGCGGCTTACGTCTCGATCCAATAAAGGTATTGAATCACCCCCGTCCCCGCAAAACCGGGATCGGGTTCGAACAAGCCAAATATCGAAAAACCCGGAATCTCGGTTCCGGGTTTTTTATTTTGGTCAGGATCAGCTTGAACATCGGT
>JAQTMA010000110.1:0-4053 GCA_028714615.1 Anaerolineaceae bacterium
ACGACCTTGCCTTATAATGGACTAAAACATATTCTCTTGATGTAAGTAATGGATATTAATTCATGGTAGCAACCAAAAAGCCGTCGGAAAGTTTCCTGGGGCGATACGTTATTGCGTTCGAGCGCATGCTGTTGTTGTGGGATAAGCCGCTCGTTGCCATGTTGCTGGCTGGGATCATATTCACTGGTATTTCCTCAACGGCAGGATCGCCTTTACGGTTGTCAACGAATCCTTTCTATAATTTACTCGCTGACGCTTTCATCCATGGACAATTGCATCTTCGAGTTATCCCTGAGAACACACTCGATCTCTTGTTTTTTCAGGGTCGTTATTATTTATATTGGGGTCCGCTACCGGCGATACTGGCAATCCCCCTGGTCACCGTGTTCGGGATTTTGATCGGCCACGCCTTGCAGGATCCCAAATCTCCATCGAGTCTACCTGAATAACTTCACCTGCAGCCGCTAGATACTAAGGCGTTTATCAACCATCACATTACCCCTTGGCTGGTTGGAGTTCCCACCACTCGTTTCTCCTCTTTCCGTTTCGCCCAACCTAACCGGAAGAAGACCCAGGGCGCTCCGCCCGCAACCCACAACCCGACCAGGGTGTAGCGCAGGTAGCGCAGGCTCAGACCCACCAAGTCCTCCCCTCGCGGGAAGATCTTCCCCAGGCCAACATAAAATATCAAAATCCCTGCCCCACCCAGCAGGTAACGCGCCAGCCGCTGCCAGGCAGAGCCACTTGCATCAAAACCACCGTTCCGCCACAACCATAACGCGCCCAGGCTCATCCCCAGCCATACTCCTGCAACGGTCACCTGCCCAGTGGCGGAAAATGGCCCTTCTGCGGGCAGTGGAACAGCCGAGCTGGCGTTCTGAAGCCATTCGGCTGGTATCTGCCACCCACCGACGGTAGCCAGAGCCAAATAGTGCAGCCCAATCAGGGCAAGAGAGGACATGACTGCTAAGAAAGCTAGCCAACCGGCGCTGCTGCGTTTCAACCAGGTGGATATAGGCCGGTCTAGTTTAATAAAAACAAACATCAGCAGGAACCCGATGAACCACCCGGCGATCACATCGCTGGTGAAGTGCATCCCCAGATAGATGCGTGACACGCCGATCAACAGGATCAGTACAAGCAGGATCGACCATAACCAACCCCGCCGCAGGAGCGCGGCAAGCAGTCCCCAAATCCCGGCGGCATTCTGGGCGTGCCCGGATGGTGCGCCAAAGGAAGTTTCAACGCTCAAGGCTTTCACCTGCGAGCTGAACCAGAATGGGCGGGGGGTATGGAGCAATATTTTGAGAAAACCATTCAAGCCATTGCCCATAAGCAGCATGGTCCCCATCCGCAAACCGATGCCGGCATCCAGGCACCAAAAAATCGCCGGCATCGCCAGCATGACAAACTCTTCTTGTCCCAAGAAGGAGAATAGACGCATGGGGGTCGTGAGCCAGCTACCCAGGCTCTGCAAATACAGGCTGATGGCGAGTTCAATATTCCAGATAAATTCCATAGAAGCTCTCCACAAAGGTTGACGAAGGGGATGATTCTATTGTACACTCACTCCTATGGAAACAAAACAACTGAATCCTCGTTGGTGGGATCCCCTCTCAGCCGTTTTCCTGATCATTATCCTGCTCACCGCGGCGACGCGTTTATATGCCACGGAGTGGACGGGTTACCTGGAGCGAGTACAGTACCTGGGGTTGCTGGGCGGCCTGGCTGGATTAGCCTTTGGCAAAAGCAGGTTTTCTCCCCGGTTGGTCAAGTGGATGGGGATTGGATACACCCTGTTTGTTATCCCCTGGCAACTGGGGTTTACCCTGAGCGGTGAGCTATCGTGGCCGGAGCGAATGGGGATTCTGATAACCCGGATTGGATTGGTTGTTGGTGAGCTGATAGCAAAAAAGGCGGTTCACGACCCCCTCTTGTTTCTCGCCTTGATGGCCTTGCTCTTCTGGTTGTTGGGGATAACATCCGGGTATTATTTGGTTCGGTATGGACAGCCCTGGCCGGCCATCATCCCGGCTGGGATTGCTCTGATCATCATTTCCCATTACGACCCAGGGTTGTCCTCTTGGGCCCGTTACTTGGGCTTCTATATCTTTTTTAGCTTGCTGATTGTGGGCCGTCTGACCTATATGCGTTACCGCATGGAATGGGACGCACAAGGGGTAATGGCGGCGCCGGGAACGGGGATGGATATCGGTCGGGCGGTATCGCTGGTGGTGGTCGTGTTGGTGCTCTTTGCCTGGACCGCACCCGTGATCGGTTCGTCGCTGTCACCCGTCAGCGAGTTATGGGTAAAAATGACCAGGCCATGGAATGACCTGCGTTCGCGTTTCTCGGATGCTTTCTCCTCTCTACAAAGTAATGTGGGGGTTGTCACCGATTTCTATGGCAACAACCTGGTTTTGGGTACTGGAACCCATCTGGGGAATGACGTAGTCTTTACAGTCCAGACAACCTCCAATCCGCCGAAGGGGACGCAGTACTACTGGCGCGCGCGGACTTATGATTTCTATAATGGAGATTGGTCCAGCACCATCTCCTCCCAGAAAGCCTTCTCACTCCCGGGGATTGCGATCACCTATCCAAAATGGAGTGACCGCGTTGTCGCCGATTTTGTCATTAACTCACGCGTGACCCTGCTCAACACCATCTATACTCCATCCCAACCTCTTTCAGTCAACCATCCCGGAACTGCTGATCTCGTCAACCTCCCTGATGGAACCCAGGATGTTTCCGTGCTGTACGCAACCCCACCCTTGAAGGCGGGCGAAAGTTATCAGGCGCGTGGCTGGATTAGCAATCCCTCCGCCGCACAACTCCGCGTATCCGGGACGGATTATCCGGATTGGGTAATGCAACGTTATCTGCAGCTCCCAGACAATCTCCCCGAAGATTTCGGACAATTAGCCAGGCGTGTCACGTTGGGCTTAGATAATCCCTACGACAAAGTGGATGCCATCACCGGCTACTTACGCCGGACGATCAGTTATAAACAATCCATCCCGAACCCGCCGCCTGGCCGCGATGCATTGGAATGGTTCCTGTTCGACTTGAAACAGGGATACTGCAATTACTATGCAAGCGCCGAGGTGGTCTTGTTGCGCTCCTTAGGGATTCCAGCGCGTATGTCAGTCGGATTTGCAGAAGGCGAAACCACCAGCACGGGTGGTTCGACCAGTGTGGCCGGAACCGAACCTCAAGTGGTGAATACCTACACCGTGCGTTATCGAGATAGCCATGCCTGGCCTGAAGTGTACTTCAATCACGTGGGGTGGGTCGAATTCGAGCCCACCGTTTCTCAGCCGGCGCGTGTTTTACCGCCCGGGAATAACGACCCGCTCGAACCTGCTTTCAACCAGGACCCGAGTCTGGTAGGTGCTGCCCGCGGTCGAGGATTGAATGGCGTGGATGACCCGGCCAAAGACCCGGTAAGGAGCGCGGTATCCTCCATCGCGCAGAATCCGGTAGCAAGCGCGGCAGTGATTGGTGTAACCGGCCTGGCTGCCCTGGCGGCTGCTGGACTGTGGTGGCGAGTCCGTCACCCGGGATTCGAATTGGAAACCCTCCCTGTTTTAGCGGAGAAGAACCTGCGCCGGCGTGGAATTACCGTACCGGCCTGGCTACATCGCTGGGCGCGCCGGTCGCTGTTTTCTCCCCTCGAACGGGCTTATGGAGTGATCAACACATCGCTACGACTCTTAGGCCGGTCACCTAAGTCTTCGGAAACGCCTTCAGAACGCGCAGCGAACCTGGGCATGCTCTTGCCGGTGGCGGCAGAATCTGTCAGGGTGGTCTTGGACGAATATCAACAGGCGCAGTACAGCCAATATCCCGGTGACTTTAACAGGGCGCGTGAAGCGAGTCGGGCTGTGCGTTGGATGGCCTGGAGAGCCTACCTCAACAAGATATTTGACCGCTTCAACCTGCGCGGTCGAGTGTAGAGAAAACGATCTATTCTTATTCCCATGACCGTGTGACAATCTGATAAAGCTGCTCCATCCCCATATACAGCGGAGCGGTGCGGATGAACTCCTC
>JAQTMA010000110.1:4153-10866 GCA_028714615.1 Anaerolineaceae bacterium
AGGCCCATGCCTTCCAGAACAAGGTAGGCCAGCGGTTGACTGCCGAACCGGTTGACAACGGCATGCATCCCTTTCAGGTTGCCCAGGCCTTCTTCACCAACCGTAGCTATCAGCCACACATCCCCGGGAAGCAAAGCGCCGCGTTCTTTTAATAGCCAGGCCAAACCGAACATCCCGGCCAGGCCGGTGGAATTATCCCCAATTCCCGGGCCAGCGATGATCCCTTCTTTGAAGGAAAGTGAAAGATCGGTCGCTGCTGGAAATACAGTGTCCAGGTGCGCGCTGACGACCAACGGTCGCCGTTGCTGCACCCCGGGCAGGCGAGCGCAGGCATTCCCGGCTGAATCGATGCAAACGTTGAGTAGGCCAGCTTGCTCCATCTCCGTACAAACCCGTGTGGCTCGTTGGCTCTCCGCATGGGTCGGAGCGGGGATTTGTTGGAAATCGCAGGCCAGCTCCAGGATACCTTGGTGTATCTCCTCCCGGAACAAAGGGATCGGCCCGTGCGGACTCATGCTGTCCGCACCATGTCACTGAGAGCCATTAGGCGAGCTTCTGCCAGGCCAGGCATGCATTCAAAAGCGTGGAAGGCATTCGTGTGTTCAATCGTCAAGGAAGCGGAAACATTCCCTTGCAACGCTGCCCGGAGCGGGTCGTAGGAACGCCGCCAGCCTGTCAGGAAGCCCCCGCAGAAAGCGTCTCCCGCTCCAGTGGGATTGACGACGCGAGCGGGATAGGCAGGGAGAATCCAACGCTTGTTCGACCCAGTTTCGAAGACATACTGGCCGCGTCCTCCGCGCTTGATGACCACCATTTCGCAGCCATAGCTTGCCAGGGTTGCGGCCATTTCCCATAGGTCGGATGACCGGCCCTGGAAGAGGTTGCGCAGCTTTTCTTCGGAGGTAAGAAAAGCCGTCAGGCCAGTAATGATGGAAGGGATATCGTCCCAAAAAACCGGATTCATGTACCCCTTCGCTGGATCAAGGGTGATGGTTGTGACGTGTCCATGCCGCAATGACGGCGTCAGTAAGCTGTGGGTCAGGTAATCCATCGGGCAAAGATGGGCTGCGGCAGCATCCAGGTAATCAGCGGGGATATCCCCCAGCCTGATGCTTAGTGGACCAAGTTGAGTGCGGCTATCCAGGCTAGGAGGGGTAGTGTGGTAACCCAGCAACCCTTTTGGGAAAGGGAAACCCCTGCGGGCAAAGGCTGCGACGGGATTTTCTTCCAGCTCGGCGCCGCTTTCGGTCGCAAAGAAATAGCGCAAATCGAGCGGATCAGCTAACCGGTGAACGCCCCGGGTATTCATGCCTGCTTGGGAAAACCGTTCGATCCACTCCGCAGGATAGTCAGGGCTGATGCGACCTAAAAGCCCAATACCATTTTCCCAAACTGCCATGCCCGCCGCTGCGTAGATTACATTTCCGCCTGGGGCATCAATAACCGCTTGACCATCAGCCGGGAGCAGGTAATCCCGCCGGAAAAAGCCGGCCGCCAGATAACGTAAGGGAGGGATCTCCGGCATGGCTTCCATTATAAACGAGGATCGAAAGGGATCACTCCGTACCGGGTGAGACCCCGCTAAAGTTAATCTGTCCGCTCGGAGAGCAGCCGCAGCAAGCCGAGCACTCCCAGTCCTAGCTTGACCCCTTCGCCGGTGGTGAGTTGGGGCGCGTCGCCTTCGAGTTCAGCCCGTTTGATGATCATATAGGCTGCGCCGAGGCCGATCAATGTGCCAACGATCCCGCCGATGATCAGCGTTTTCACCTTCCAGTTTTGATTATCGTCCATGCGTCCCTCGAATGTGGTTAGAAAATGATGACTACCCCCCTGGTCCTCCCGGGCTCGGGATCGTTCAAACGTTCTGTTGGCGCTTGAATAGGGTCCGCACGCCAGCCAGGATGCTTTCCAGGTTGATGACCGGACTGGCGGCTTTGTCTGAGAGGCGTTTCAGCGCGGCTGTCGCCCGATCCAGGGTATCTTGAGCCAACCGGGTGTAATGGGGCATCACCCGGAGCAGGCGGGCGAGTAAGAAGATCATACCTGCACAGAGCACAAATAGCACCAATCCAACCACAGTCGTCGGGAGGATCAAGAAGATCAATGATATATCCGAACTACGAACGATGGTCGAGTCTGGGGCTGTTGCTGCGAGGATAGCCACCGCTATGAAGATCAGTGCACCCAAAACAATCGGAAAGAGCACCTGCCACCAAACCTGCCATCGGTGGCGCTTCATGGTTATTGGGTTTGGTTCAGGAAGACGATGATGATCTGGATTATTCATATCGATATTTTAGCATGAATGAACAACCCATGCATAGCCGGTTCATGAGTCAGCGCATCAATTGCATTCAATACAAGCTTTAAGCTGTTGGGGATACTGTTCTAAATCAACAGTGACCCGGGCAACGCCGCTTTCCATTGCTGCGCGGGCTACGGCAGGCGCCACCCACTGGGCGACCCGTGGGTCGAGGGGTTTGGGTACGATGTAATCGTCTCCAAAATGCAATTCCTCCACTCCATATGCCTTCAGCACCTGTTCAGGTACGGGTTCGTGCGCCAGAGCTGCCAGGGCTTTCGACGCAGCGTGTTTCATTTCATCATTGATCGCCTTAGCCCGTACGTCCAGGGCGCCGCGGAAAATATAGGGAAAGCCGAGCACGTTGTTGATCTGGTTGGGAAAATCAGAGCGACCGGTTGCGATGATAGCGTCCCGGCGAGCTGCACAGGCGCAATCATACGATATCTCTGGGGTGGGGTTGGCCATGGCGAAAATAACCGGCCGCACGGCCATGCTCTGGATCATCAGCTCATCGACGATGTTACCAACCGAAAGCCCGATGAGCACGTCTGCCCCGGGAAGAACTTCAGCCAGCCTGGCTGGGTGATTTCCCTGGGCGTAAACCTCTTTTTCAGGGAACATTGCCTCCGAACGACCGTGATATACCAGCCCGGCGATATCGCACATCCACACATGCTCGCGCGGGAGACCCATACCCACCAGGTAGTTGGCGGAAGCGATCGCTGCGGCCCCTGCGCCGGAGAAGACGAGTTTGATATCCTCGATCCGTTTATTAGTCAGTTCGAGGGCATTGATCAAAGCTGCCCCCAGGATAATGGCGGTCCCGTGCTGGTCATCGTGAAAGACAGGGATATCCAATTGGGCTTTGAGGCGGCGTTCCACGTAGAAACACTCTGGAGATTTGATGTCCTCCAGGTTGATCCCTCCAAAAGTTGGCGCGATCGCCCGCACGACTCGGATCAGCTCGTCAGGATCGCGAGTATCCACTTCAATGTCGAAGACGTCGATTCCGGCAAACTTTTTGAACAGCACGCCTTTGCCTTCCATTACAGGTTTAGACGCCAACGCTCCCTTGTCCCCTAAGCCGAGGATGGCGGTGCCATTCGAGATGACGGCGACTAAATTGCCTTTGGAAGTGTATTCATAAGCCAGGTCGGGATCGCGAGCGATCTCCAAAACCGGTTCAGCCACTCCTGGGGTATACGCCAGGCTCAGGTCGCGCTGGTTAACAAGCGGTTTGGTGATCGATATTGAAATTTTTCCAGGCCGATTCAGAAGATGATGGTAATCCAAAGCTTCCTGTCGGGTAATTTTGATCATGGTGAACGCTCCCGTGGGATGTAGAAAATGGATGGAGTCTCACACTCATTCTAACATCGATCTATGGATTAATGACGTTACGCTGGTGAAGCTGGTTGTATTCCATTAACGATGGATTATGGGAGTGTTAAAATACACAAATCGAATATTCAGTAATCTATCGGTTTTAATGTATAATATTACCTGGCTCATACAATTTATAGGATTATCGATCCCCTGGATCTCCTCTCATGAGGAGAGCGGGCTATGGCTTGATTAATTTCACTCAATGAAACGAATGTTGGTTGTGCTTCTTCATCTGATAGCGCAATTGGGAGCCTGGGTACCGGCCCATCCCTGGAGACAGGCTACCCCTGTTCTCTTTCGGGCCGCCTGGAAAGCACCGGTCATGACCTACGCTCGGGCAATTCCAACCCGACCTATGCGGCTGTGCGCGTTATTGCTATTTGAATTTGGATCCTAACTTGGAAGAGATCGATTTTCGCACGCATCGCTGGGTTACCTCTCTTCGTGAACTAACAGGTAAGGAATAATGCACTGCTAAATCGTTAACCATTCAACCGAAGAAACCTCAGAGAATCCCCTCTGGGCAGGTTGAGGGTATTGTGTGGAAAGAATTTGCAGCCGTGGCCTGTAAGTGTAGGATTGCGGCTGTTTGTGTTTAAACATGGAAAAGAAGATTACCGCGCTAAAAGTTCAGAAACGGAATCCAAATCGGGTCAATGTATACCTGGAAGGGGAGTTCGCTTTTGGTCTCACCCGGATCGTGGCTGCCTGGCTTTCCGTAGGCCAGACGTTGAGTGACGCACAGATTCAAGCCCTGCAAACGCAGGACACAGATGAGGTCGCCTATCTGGCAGCCGTACGCCTCCTTAGCTACCGAGCGCGCTCTGAGACCGAGATCAGAACCCGTTTGATAAAGAAGGGGTTTGCTGAAGCAGTGATCGAAAGCGTCCTTGAGCGGCTTCGCCAGGCACATCTGTTGGATGATACGCAGTTCGCTCAAGCCTGGGTCGAGAACCAGTCCAACTTCCGTCCTCGGGGAAGGAAAGCTTTGACGCTCGAGCTGCGTCAGAAGGGCATTGACGAGAACACGATCGATCAAGCATTAGAACAAGCAAATGACGAAGAATCCCTGGCCTTCCAGGCGGCAGAAAAACACGCTCGCCGCTGGGCTGGGTTGGAATGGCAAGAGTTCAGATTGAAACTAAGCCGGTTTTTGGCAAGGCGAGGCTTTTCTTACGGGACAACCATCCCGGTTGTACGGAGAATTTGGGAAGAACTCCGCCCGTCTGGAGATACATCCCAGGCGGGAAACGCGAATGAGACTGATGAAGAGGAAGCAGGATGGATAACTTAATTTGGATAATCCTGGGTGCAGGATTGGGTCTGATCATCGGAATTGCAGGAGGGTACTACTACAAGAAGCACAATTATGAGCAGCTCCAGCAGGAGCAGCAGCGGAAGGCCGAAGGGATACTCCAGGTCGCTCAGGAGAATGCGCGTTCGATCGAAATGCGAGCCAAGGATGAAGCCCTGAAAGTAATGCAGGCAGCCGAGAACGAAGTGGTGAAACGGCGGGCAGAGCTCAGCCGGGAAGAGGACCGCCTGGTCAAACGCCGCGCCGAGCTGGATCACCGCATTGAACGGCTTGAGCAACGGGAACAAGTGATTAACAAGCGCCAGTCCGCCCTGGATAAACGCGCCAACGACGTTGAAAAAATGTATAGCGACCAGGTGATCGAGTTACAGCGCGTCGCCCAAATGACGCCCGATGAAGCCCGAGCAACCCTTCTGGCCGAGGTTGAGAAAGACGCGCGCGCGGATATGGCCCGCATTATCCGCCAGATCGAAACAGAAGCGCGCGAAACCGGCGAAATCCGGGCGCGCGAGCTGGTCGCCGACGCCATCCAACGGGTTGCATCCGATCACGTAGCGGAAGTATCGACCTCGGTCGTTCCGCTGCCCAATGAAGAGATGAAAGGTCGCATCGTCGGCCGCAACGGCCGCAATATCCGCGCCTTCGAGCAGGCCGCCGGGGTTGATGTGATCGTCGACGATACTCCTGAGGCGGTCACGATCTCATGCTTTGAGCCTGTCCGCCGCGAAGTAGCCCGGCGCGCCCTCGCTCACTTGATCCTGGATGGGCGCATTCACCCAGCCCACATTGAAAAAATACTGGCAGAGGAACAACGCGAGGTCGAGCGCAGCATTCAAGAAGCCGGTGAGCAAGCGGCTTTTGAGGCCGGTGTGGCAGGCTTGCACCCCGAAGTATTGCGCATGTTGGGACGCCTCAAATACCGCACATCGTACGGTCAAAACCAACTGGCTCACGCTGTGGAGGTGGCCAAGCTGGCGGCAGTGATAGCCGCTGAACTGGGCGCTGAAGTGGAATTTGCCAAAGCGGGCGCCTTATTGCACGACCTGGGCAAAGCCATGGACCACAACACCGAGGGCACCCACGCCACGATCGGGGCGGAGTTCGCTAAACGGCATGGGGTGCATCCCAAGGTGGTGAATTCAATTGCCTCCCACCACCATGAGGTCGAGCAAGAGAGCGTCGAAGCGGTCATCGTTGAAGCTGCCGACGCCATCTCTGGAGCGCGCCCTGGGGCTCGCCGGGAAGACCTGGAACAGTACATTAAACGATTACGAGCGTTGGAAGACATCGCTAATTCGTATAAAGGCGTCAATCAGAGCTACGCTATCCAGGCGGGACGTGAAGTCCGCATCATCGTTCGTCCGGAAGACATAGACGACCTGGCGGCTACCCGCCTGGCCCGTGACATCGCTAAGAAGATCGAAGAATCAATGCAGTATCCCGGTCAGATTAAGGTCACCGTGATCCGCGAAACGCGAGCGATCGAATACGCTAAGTAAATTGAATATTGGTACAGATTAATGCTCACCGCGCTGTCCCCCGCGCGGCTACTATCTAGATCGGCGTCGGGAACGGTCCTATGAGTAAGAAAAGCGAAGTTCAAGTAGATCAGGAGCTTGTCTCCTGATCTACTTGAACATTCCCCCCTCACCTTTGGTCTTCATAAGAAAGTCGTGTGAAGGGGTTTGTAGTGCGCACTTCAGTGCG
>JAQTMA010000110.1:10966-13481 GCA_028714615.1 Anaerolineaceae bacterium
TGAAATATTTACCTCAAGAATGGATTTCTTAACTTCTCTTCGCCGACGGTTGTCTCCGGACCATGGCCGGGTAGCAAGCGCGTGGTATCGGGCAGGGTGAGCACCTGGCTGCGGATGCCCGCAACTAGTTCATCGAAGTCCCCTCCGGGTAGGTCCGTCCGGCCGATGGAGCCTTGAAAGATCACGTCTCCGCAAAATAGGGCGCCGGCGCTAGCGCTATAGATGACCACATGGCCGCGGCTGTGCCCGGGGACGTGACGCACCTCCAGGTGGCTATCCCCGAGCTGCAATACCTGCCCGCCAGAGAGCATGGTGTCAGGGGCGGGACCAGGATCAATCGTCACTCCGAAGGATCGTGCACCACCCTTGGACTCCCATAACGGAAGATCCTCCGGGTGTAAGGCTACGGAGACCGGTGCGCCCCAGCCTTTATTTACCTCGGCTACTCCCGCAATGTGGTCGAAATGTGCATGGGTAATCCAGATAGCTTCCAGTCGCCACCCCCGCTGGCGCAGCGCTTGTACCACCTGTGTGCTATCGAAGGATGGGTCAACGATAGCCGCCGCTCCGGTTGTCAGGTCCGCGATGAGATAGGTATTGTTGGCCAATGGGCCAAGCACGAATGAGAGAATTTCAAGAGACATCTTCTGCTCCAATAGGGGAATGCCGGCTGGCGAAGAACCACACACCCGTTGCAAGGGAAAGCGTCAGAAATCCCAGGCTGACCGGGTAGATAAGCGTTGGTTGGCTGGAGTAGAGTACGCCTGCCAATAAAGGCGCCAGGATCACCGCGCCGGCGTTGGCGGATTCCAGCATCCCGAAAGCAAAACCAACCTCGGATAGCGGGATGAGAGGGCGGGTGAGTACGGAAGCCATCGAACGGCACAGGCGGTAGCCGCCAAAAAAGAAGTAACCCAATCCATACCAGAAAAAACCCGTTCCGTGCCACAATGCGATGGAAAATATCGCTACCGATACCTGGCCAGTCAAGAAAGCGACTGGGGCGAATATGTGGCCGAATCCCAGAACAATCGCGGCGTTTCCCAGGCTGCCAATTGCGCCCAGTTGGCCGATCTGGGTTAATGATAGGCCGCGCTGGTTTTGAAGGAAATTCGGGGTGAGCGGTTGAGGCAAGTACGTAGCGAACATTGCCAGGCTGGCAACTGCCAGAAAGGCCAGGAAACGCCGGTTCTTCAGCAAGTGACTGCTTTTTTCGCCCGGAACCCGGTGGATAATGGGTTGAGGATGGATGAACAACACAACCCCCAGTGACACAATAATCACCCCGGCCGCTACGAAATAGACGGTTTTCAACCCATAATGCTGGCCTAGCGCCCCACCGACCAACGGACCGATCACCCCGCCCAACTGAAACACCCCGGATGCGACCGTCAAGGCGCGCCCAACGGACCAGTTCCCTCTCGCGTGAGTGATGTAGCTGTTCATGGGAGCGAGGACCGCCGAGGTTAGCCAATACGCCAAAAGCCCGATGGTATAGACTGTCAGGCTGTTGGCCAGGGCCATCAACCAGGCGGTGAGCGCGCCCATAATCCAGGAGGCCCACATGATCGGTCGGGTACCGATGCGGTCGCCCAGGTAACCGGCCGGTACTTGAGCGAGACCCATGGCAATGCCCACCCCACCCAGGATGGCGCCGATCGCCAACGGATTGGCGCCCCATTGCTGCAGGTAAAGCGGTTGAAAATAGATGAACATGCCCTCTCCAATCCCCCAGAAAAATAGAGAGAGCACGACCAACAAAAGGTCTCGGCTCATGTTTTTGTATTCGCCCGGCAGCCAACTACTACCAGACCCTGATCTACTTCAATCAGAAATCAATAATCTAGAATCTAAAATCTACAATCCAACGTATATCAACTCACGGGGCATGTCACTCAGGCTCTCACCACCGTTATCCGTGACTACCACATCGTCTTCGATGCGTACCCCACCCCGCCCTGGGAGGTAGATACCTGGCTCGACCGTGAAGGTCATGCCGGGCTCGAGCACCTGGTCGTTGTCACCGAAGATGTATGGCTCCTCATGCTCCTGCAACCCGAGGCCGTGTCCGGTGCGGTGGATGAAGTTAGAGCCGTACCCGGCTGCTTCGATTATAGCTCGCGCAGCCCGGTCGACTCCCCCGGCGGTAATCCCAGGTCGGACTGCAGCTCTCCCCGCAGCGTTAGCCTGCACGGTCACCTCGACGATGTGTTCAAGTTCGGGATCGACCTCCCCGATAGCCACAGTCCGAGTCAAGTCGGAGAAGTAAGCCTGGTCGGCGGCCCCCCAATCAATCACCAGCAAATCTCCCTGCGTGAATGGACGGGAGGTGGGTACGGAATGGGGATTAGCGCTGTTCGGACCAGAGGCGACGATGGGGGCGAAGGACAATTCGCCGTCGCTCCCGGCGCGCAGCAGTTGAAAGGTAAGCTCTGTAGCCAATTCACGCTCGGTCATCCCCACTTTAATCAGCGGAAGTGCTGCTTTCAGGGCATTCTGGGCAATCCTGGCCGCT
>JAQTMA010000111.1 GCA_028714615.1 Anaerolineaceae bacterium
AGCCTGGATCCCCGCGCTCAAGGCAACCCAAATGCATCCGGTGGAAACGCTCCGGGGATGGGAGTAAGGCAATGTTGCAGATGGTCGACCTGGTAAAAACCTATGGGGATGGCGCGGCGGTGCGAGCAGGAAATCAAGTTAACATTAATTCAATGAGCATTCCTGGTAAACCAATCGGGAATTTTCTATCTCGTAGATATGGATATTCGATATCGGAGCTTACCTCGAATTCAGTGGAAATATGGCGAAAGTCATAGGGTTAAAGTCTTGGGTAAATCGTGACTTTGACCCTATTGGTGTGACAAGTGAAAAAGTATACAATGCCTTTAGGAGAAGATCTGATCTGAGATTCTAGATTGGATGTATACATCGCATTCTCCTGGGGATTAAAAAGCTTATTGATACAAAACCAAACCCCATCGGATTGCAGCGAGAATAGGCCATGATAAGTTCCGGAAAAATGAAAACTTTACGAAGATTTAACTTCCTGCATGCTATGATTAACATAACTATAAATTTGAACCAGATCACAAATCAATCGGGTTTCACTATGGTTTTGGAGTGAAAGAATGAATAATATCAAACCCGGTGCTATAAATCTGATCTTGATCGGATGCGTTATAGTATTGCTTCTTTCAAACCTGGGTCTATTCCTACGCATGAATGAATTACAGATCGAGATAATCCAGTTTTTACGAGCTTCACAATTCTCATCAGATATGCCAAAGGGTCTCCAAAAAGGTGTCAAAGCACCCCAATTCAGCTTGGCAGATACAACAGGGCATATAGTTACGCTTGAGGATTTTAGGGGACAGACCATACTAGTAGTTTTCTCGAGAACGACATGCCCAGCATGTCAGAAGATGTATCCGGTTTTAAAGAGTTTCCACGAGAGCCACCCTTCACAGGTTATTATAATGATTTCAAGCGGCACAGAAGAAGAAAACCGCCAAATACTCATAAAAGAGGAATTAGATTTTCCAATATTGAAATGGCAAGATAGTATAACCAGTACATATCAGGTCCCAGGTACGCCATTCTTTTATATTATTGATGGCCAGGGCTTCATTCTCAGAAGTGAATTTGCGGATTCATTAGCAAGTATTGAAGCCCTTTTTCGTTTCGATCATTGACATACTAAGTCAGCCCACGCTGAAAGGAGGAGATTAAATTTATTCGATCTATATAGAGTGGGTTCTGTATCAACCCAGATTATCACGATCCAACATATATCCAGAAGGAGGATTTGATGGCAACCTATGGAAAAGCCGACCATATTTTATTAAGCCTGCTATTGATTATGTTCATAGCGGGGATTGCGTTAGCTGCGACAAATTTCGTAGCCTATGCTGCCACATCTGACCTACCAAAACAACAAGATGCAAATATACGAAGGCTATGTCCAATAGAGTATTGCCGTCTTATCAGTACGGCTGATTGTGGTTCTTGCTTTGCGAATGACCAACCTGGAAAAATTCGACACTGGAAATGTCACATCGAAGATCCATGTACTGGTTATGTTGGTGCGGAATATGACACATATGAATGCGTATTGATCTGTGGATGAGGGAATTGGCGTCTCTTTTGATCCTCATAATGATCTACATCATTAATACGGGCACGAGGTTGAAGAACCAAAGTATTACTTAATTGGAATCTTCAACCTCGGACTCACCCCCTTTTTTACAACAATTCCTAATCGATGGGATGTATTCGATTGAACAATGTGAAGAATCCTCAATACGTACCCAATCTCTTGCGCAGATTTGTTCATTTTAGATTCCTTGCTTTCGGGTTGCTAATCATCAGCCTGGCCTTCCAGTTTGTGAGTGCGGCAATCTATACAACAAATCTAACTGCCGATCGAGACCTTTCCGGGCATTGGCGTACTTCATACGATATACTGGTGCGCCCACCCGAGAGTCGTAATGATATCGAAGAGCACCATGGGCTGGTGGAGGCCAACAGCCTATCCGGAATTGCTGGGGGGATCACTTACAGCCAGTTCGAACTGATCAAAGCCCTTCCTGGGATTGAGGTTGCTGCGCCGATTGCCATGCTTGGATACATCCCTGAAAGACTCCAGGCTGCCAATTTCGGTGTGCAAGCTAAACCGGGAATTTACGAGTCTTCCGTAACTCTGGAGATTAACAATGGCGTCAATAGTTACAGCACCGTTTATGGCGGCATGAATTTTTACGTCGGAGCGGACGCAAAAGGCGGGTTTAGTTCCGTACCTAAGCTTGGCATGACTGCGGTAAACCCACCATATTCAATAACCTCGAACGTTGATTTATCTTTCTTGATGGCCGGGATTGATCCTTTCCAGGAGTCACAACTTGTTGGGTTGGACCGGGCTTTGTTAACGAATGAGGTGCTAGAGGCAAGTTTGACCGACCCTTCATATGAGAAAGCGCTTCACCAGGCTCTGATCCAGGGATTGATCCAGAGTGTATACCTGGATGACAATAAGACCGTATCGATTCAGAAGATTACAGATCGGGAAGGTAAGCCTGAAACTCTGGTGAATGTCCCCGTGCTCATCAACGCTACCCCTTACGTACAGCTAAAATTGCGCACCGAATTGAAACGTAAAGTGTTACCTCCTGAGGTCACAACACTTGCAGAAATCATCACCCGAGGGGGTGGTACTTATTTGGCCTCGCTGCCTGAAGAATTGGTGGCAACCAAAGAAATGGATAGCGCTCAAGCTTATAAGCAACTGGCGATCAATTTACTACTCCCCAATGGTTTGGCATCCCGCAACCCTTTTCCATTTCCGGAAACTGCGACGATGCAGACCTTCTCTGCCAGTATCCCCAGCCCAATCAAGTATCAAGAAGCCCAGTTGCCTTTCCCTGGTGGAGGGAATCATCTGGAGATCCTCCTACCTCAAGGGTCTGAGGCGATTGGGTACAAGGCTGAACCCGCCTACCGCGAATCAACCGATGGGTCGACTGCAGGAAAACAAAATCGGTTTAATGCGAATTTCATCTTGGATGCAATCGGCGTTTTTGATATCGAACGCCTGCCTAAACCTACGGATGCCAATCGTGTGCCATTGGAAACGTACTTCCCACCACTTGCCATCCTGCGCTATGATATGGAAGGGCATCCGGTCGAACCTCGCATGTTGAATCCCACCCTCAACCTGGCCGGGTATATTCAATCCCCACCCCTTATTCTCACTACCTTGAAGGCCGCGCGGCTCATAGCTGGAGAAGACTGCATCAGTGCGATCCGCATCCGTATAAAGGGGCTTGATCGTCTGGATCATACTGCTCAACAAAAGATCGAAGCTATTGCCAGTGAGATTCACCGCCTAACTGGATTGGATGTGGACATCATGGTTGGATCTTCGCCCAAACGTATTCTGGTAAAGGTGCCGGATATTGGCATCGTTGAAGAACAGTGGGTGCAAAAGGGGGTCAATACTCAGATCGGCCAAAGCATCAATCAGACCAACCTGTTCCTACTGGGGGTTTTCTCCGGGGTATGTGTCATATTCGTTTTCAGTACAACGTTGGTAAGCGTCATCCAACGGAAGAGTGAGATTGGCTTACTCAAAGCACTCGGATGGCGCTCGCACACCGTATTTAATACCTTCATCGCTGAAATCCTTGGGGTGGTTTTCTTCAGTACCCTCTTGGGAATCGGGCTATCCGTTGGATTGTCGTGGCTTTTTCACCTTGACTTCCTCTGGAGCTGGGCGGGTGAAGCCTTCGTGCTTACACTGGTAGTTGGTGGTGTCGGAGGTCTTCTCCCGGTTTGGTCCAGCATCCATAGCACCCCAGCCGTCACTCTCCAGATGGGTCAGATTTCGCCCATCCGTCAGCTTTGGTTTTCCAGCAATTACCCCTTGCAAAGCTTGTACCGTCGCCCAGTGCGTAATTTGGTGGTCATGCTCGGGCAAGCGGCAGGCAGTGGTATGGTGGTCCTGATTCTCCTCGCCATTTTCCAAAGTCATGGGTATCTGGTTGGGACACTAACCCTGCTGGGAGAATATATCCAGCAGCGGGTTGGATGTTTTCATTACCTGATTGCAACTCTTTGCCTGTTGTTATCGGGGTTGAGTTTGAGTGATCAGATGATCCTGGCGGTTCGAGAACAATCCCGAGAAATTGGCTTGTTGATGGCTGTCGGTTGGCGAACGCGGGGTATTTTTACAGTGTTTATCACCCAGGGTTTGGCGCTTGGACTGGTCGGGGGGATTATCGGATCGCTCAGCGCGGTGATGTTTTATGGGTTGCTTTCCACAAGTCTGCCCTGGAGTGCGCTATGGTTTGGACTGTTGGGTATATGCTTAAGTGCTGCAACCGGGGGGATTGCAGCCTGGATCCCCGCGCTCAAGGCAACCCAAATGCATCCGGTGGAAACGCTCCGGGGATGGGAGTAAGGCAATGTTGCAGATGGTCGACCTGGTAAAAACCTATGGGGATGGCGCGGCGGTGCGAGCCGTTGATGGGATCAACCTGAAGGATCGTGCCCAGGAGCTGTTGCAGAAGGTGGACATGGAGAAACGCCTGCACCACCTGCCGGGGCAGCTATCGGGAGGAGAGCAGCAGCGAAGGGCCATCGCGCGGGATTTGATCAACGCATGCGCATCCATTTTCGTTGATTATTCGGAAATCCTTATTCAATTACCCTCAAGGAGACTATAAAAATGAATATGCATTCAAGCAAGCTAACCTTCAATATCTTTGCGGTTCTGGGATTATTATTAACGCCATTTAGCTTAGCGTCAACCAACAGAGAACAGGCAATTGGTTTCACACATGATCAAGAGGTAATTTCCCATTCCTTAAAAACGCGGGTTAATCCCTGGATAACCGATGAAGATAAAATCAAGGCGGTAATCAACTCTTACTTTTATTTACGTTACGAGGGGCAGAAGCAACTTAAAGAACAAGATTATTCTTCTCTCTTGGCAGATAAAACACAGAAATGGGTCCAGGAAGAAGAAGATAAACGCGAGATCGAATTCTATGTTGCATCGATTTTTAAGCTCAATTATGTGGATTATAAATATGCACTCGATTATGATTCTATTGAAATCATAAGCAACATTGCGACGGTCCATTTACGCGAGAATCATGAAGTGATATTTGAAGCCATTGCTCCAGAAGTATCTAAACTGGCTAATCTTGAGCATGTAATTACTCTCCGTAAATCCTCATACAGGTGGGCAATTGTAAGTGACGAGTATCAGGACGAGGTTACTAGAATGATGACTGCCGAGACCAAAGAAAGTATCCTTAAACGGGTACGCCTCAATTATGAGGATGATTTACACCGAGCCATTGTTATAGAAGGTGGGAAGAATACACATAAGTCGCCATATACTACTGATTATTTGTATGATAGAACCCTAGCAGTCAACTACGCAGATTCATATTGGGATAGTACAGGTCCCCATTATCGACGTGATCCATCTGGTAATGACTGTACCAATTTTGTGTCACAGTCTATTTACGCTGGTCAAAGTAAATCTCCACCTGACACAGATGGAATGGGATCACCGAGCAGTGATCCAATAAGCTGGGAGTATGGACACAATTGGTATTATCGGTTCGACAGCGGGTCTTCCTCAACACCTCTCAATCAATCAGCATCTTATGCATGGATAAATGTGGGAGGACAGAACAATTTCATACAGACCGGCTACACAACGGGGCCATTTGGTTATGAAACCAATATCTGCACAATTCGCGATGGTGATGTAATTCAATATAAGGTAAACGGGTACTGGTCTCATGAGGGGATGTTGGTTCAAATAATAGGCCCATGTACAAGCCTATCCAACTTTTTAATTGATGCACATACATCTGATCGATATCACTATCCCCTTTCCTACTGGAGTTCATTTGAGCTCAATTATCTTGTCATCGATGGATGGCGAGGATAGAATTACGATCTAATTCTCCTCAAATATGTGACGATTATAATAAATCCGCCGAATTATCCTTACCCCATTGGATTGTAGATAGGTTTATAGTAGTATGACTTTCGAGATATCCATTTTACGTTAGGAAATCCCAATTATGGCTATCATTTTTGTGCGTTTGCTGAAAAGAGGAATGATCTTGCTAATTATTATTTGCCTGGATAGTTGCAATCATCCATCGATCAACCAATTGACACCTACCGCGAAAATTCCGGCATCTGGTATACAAGGAGTGACTGACGTCCCAATATCGGGACAATCAACATTATCAACTGCCCCATCATTAACGCCGCAAGGCTCTCGGATACCTGTGTCTCTCCCGGATAATTTGGAGGTGGAAGAATACACGCTTAAGTCAAAGCCTCAACTCGACCCCTTGAGTTTTGAAGTAACACAGGGTTCAACGGCAGAGGTGCTGAAAAAACACCAGGTTGCGCGAAGTATGAAGCTCCACCTGTCAGATACCAACGATAAACTCGGACAATTCGGTTATAGCTTAACTCCAGTGAAAGCTTCGAGATCTTATATACTCAATCGCAATCAACGCCCCTTCCTCCAGAACATTGAAAGTTTTGGAAAGGTCTCGATAAACACTTCGGGAACTGATTTCGTGATAGTAATCATTACTAAAGATTCAACGGTGTTGGTCAGCAAAGCCCATGTGACTCAAACGAATCCTTGGGAAGCCAGTCATAATATTTTCGCAGTTTTTCTGGGAGATGATTTGCTGATTGCCCAACAAGTTGACATAGATGGTTTTCAGGTTCAAGTAACGCAAGCCGGAAAAACGATTTTTATGGATACTTCTATACCAGCAGGGTATAGGTCAGTTGCCACACCATTACAAGGTTTGTGGGTAGATGAAGGACATTGGTATCTGGAAGTGGGTGGTGAAGTTTTCCTGGATGGAGAATCCTTGAACAGGCAATATGACTATACTGAAGTTTTTCATTTTCAATTGATTCATGGCCATCCCTTCTATTTTTTTAATGACGGGACCGGTATTGGCGTTTCGTACAACCATCAAATACTTCCCTTGCGTTATACCGAAATACCGCACTATGAGTGCTGCAGTGCAGCAGAATTGAATCCAGTTGGCAGAGAGAATATCGTTGCATTCTTTGCCCAACGTCAAGGAATATGGTCCTACGTGGAGATTAGTGTTTTTCCCTGATCCGGGCCGGCTGGCCGGCATCGCAGCCGGAACAGTGATGAAACACATGGTGAGTGTCTATTGGCGAACGCGGGGTATTTTTACGGTGTTCATCACCCAGGGTATGGCTCTTGGACTGGTCGGGGGAATTATCGGATCGATCAGCGCGGTGATGTTTTATGGGTTGCTTTCCACAAGTCTGCCCTGGAGTGCGCTATGGTTTGGATTGTTGGGTATATGCTTAAGTGTTGCTACCGGGGGGATTGCAGCCTGGATCCCCGCGCGCAAAGCAACCCAAATGCATCCGGTGGAAACGCTCCGGGGATAGGAGTAAGGCAATGTTGCAGATGGTCGACCTGGTAAAAACCTATGGGGATGGCGCTGCGGTGCGAGCCGTGGATGGGATCAACCTGGAGATTCAAATGGGTGAATTCGTCGCCCTGGTCGGGCCTTCCGGTTCGGGGAAGACCACCTTGCTGAACCTGATCGGCACCCTGGATCAGCCAACCTCGGGCAAAGTGGTCATTGAAGGGGTGGATACTAGCACCTTACGCGGCGACGGAATGGCCGATTTCCGGCGCACCACGATCGGGTTTATCTTCCAGATGTTCAATCTCATTCCAACCCTCACAGCCTGGGAGAATGTGATGCTGCCGTTGACGCCGTACCGGCGCGGACTCAAGTTCAATCTAAAGGACCACGCCCGGGAACTGTTGCAGAAGGTGGGCATGGAGAAACGCCTGCAGCACCTGCCGGGGCAGCTATCGGGTGGGGAGCAGCAGCGAGTGGCCATCGCGCGGGCATTGATCAACGCTCCGCGCATCATCCTGGCCGATGAGCCCACCGGCAACCTGGACTCAAAGTCGGGTGAGGAGGTGGTCAGCCTGCTGGAAAGCCTGGTGCGGGAGCAAGGGCTGACCCTGGTGCTGGTGACCCACAATGCGGAGATTGCCGGTCAGGCGGATCGGGTGATCCATTTGCAAGATGGCAGGTTGGTCTAAGAATGCTACGGGAATGCCTGCGCCAGCCAGACCAGCGGATCGACCTGGACACCGTTGGCCCATACCTCCCAATGCAAATGATCCCCGGTTACCCGCCCGGTTGCTCCGATCTTCCCAATCACCTGGCCGGCTGAGACCTGGTCGCCAACCTGGACGTCGATTTCGCTTTGGTGCCAGAAGCCGCTGTAGATGCCCCAGCCATGATTGAGGATGGTGGCATTGCCGCGGACGGTCAGGCTGCCGGTAAACACGACCACTCCGGCCGCCGGGGCAAAGATATTTTTCGTATCGCACAGGCCGAAATCCAACCCGCCGTGGAAGAACGTATAAGCGGAACCGTTATACGAGCGACGGTTGCCATAGCCCGAGGGTTGGCAAGATCGATCGACAGGGCGCATGAAAACACCGTTCCAGCGTTTCTGGGGGCTGGCCGGGGCAGTGAGTGCGGCGACCTTGCTTTCTTCGGGCTGGGTGACAGCCGGGTCCAGTGTTTGGGGATCGACGTCTAGCGGCGGATCCTGGATGAACTGCCGGGCAAGCAACAGCATCGCCTGTTCGTATTCAGAATTTTGTCCTCCTTCGGCAGCGGCGCTGACCGACAGATCGGTGAGTCCCGGTGCGGCCATGGCGTGGATGCCCTGGATTGCCACGTATTCGTGTTCTCCCTCCTGGAAAAAGTGCAACGCACGGCCATCGAGCCACCCGGTCAGAACAGCCGGGGTGGTTGTCTCTACGCGGATTACGGTTGTATTACCTTGTTCGACGCTTTGCGCATCCAGCGTCACTTGAACGATCAAGGGGTGCTGATTACTTGGGTCGTCTTCATTCTGGCCAGGCGGCAAAAGAAGCGGTTCCCCGGGCAGGAGTAGCTCTGGAGAAGCTGCCTGGTTAGCCCAGGCTAGGATCCACGGGTTCTTCTCGTGGAGCAGCGCATATTCCATGACAGACTGTCCGGGTTCAAGTGATGGCAAATTCACCGGTTGGCGAATTGCTTTCCCGACCGGGAGCGCCAGGAGCGATCCGGCATACAGTTCTTCCGGATTGACGATGCGGTTCAAACGGCTCCATTCATCCCAGGGAATCCCCATCCGGCGCGCCAACCCTTGCGCCGTCTCGCCGGTGGGCATCTTCTCGATTGTCAATTCGCCTGCCAGACCATCTCGTCCGGGGATGGAAAGGTGCAAACCCTCGCTTAGCATGTCTGGGTTGGCGTCCGGGTTGGCCTCGATCAGCTCCGCTACGGAGACCTTGAACTCCCGGGCGACCAGCGTGAACGAATCGCCCGGTTGGGCGACATAATAGGGAAGGCCGCTTACTTCCGGCGTGGGAGTATTCCCGCCTGGGCAAGGTACGATCTTTTCGACCTGGCTCTGCGCGCGGCGCTCGCTCAACCAGCCGGTGAGGGCTTTTCGCTGGATGGCCCGGTAAGCCGTTGGCGTGAGCGGCCGGCCGGGTTGCAATGCGGTCACTTGCACGATGTGGTATCCGAGGGGTGTGTGGATGATGGGGCTTACCTGGCCGGGTTTGAGGGCAAATGCAGCCGTTTCGATCTCCGGTTGGGTGAGGGCGCCTCGCGGAAACCAGCCAAGGTCGCCCCCGGTAACCGGCGAGACTGGCTCGACCAGTTCCTGGAAGGTTGCCTTCCCTTGCTGCAACTGCGCGAGGGCGATGTCCGCCTCCGCCTGACCGGTAAAGAGCATCTGACGGGCATGCACCTGATCGGCTTGAGAAGGCGTCTGCGCCAGGATGCGGTCGCGCTGCCAGGCAGCCGCTATCGAGCGCCTGATGCGCAAGGAAAGTCCATCAGGCGTCAACTGGTCGCCTACCAGGGGCGCGACCAGGGCGGCGCGATTGCTGAGTTCTGCTTCGCCAGGCGTAAAACCATTTTCCAGCGCGGCTTGCGCCAGGAGGAGTTCATCGACCAATGCGTTCAAAGTGGTTTCACACTGCCGGTTCTTTGTCCAGTGGGTTTGGAGGGCCTGGTCGGCAGCCTGTACCGCCTGTAGCTCGGCGGTATAAGCTGCCAGCGTGATGCCTTCCCCGTTGACCCTGGCTGCCAGCGCTTCCGAAGTTGGGGATGGCTGGATGAGAGGCGCTGTGGTGGTGGCGGGGGTTGCCGCGGGCGTATAGCGCGGCGATGGGTTACAGGCGCAGGCGAGAAGGGTTGATCCAACAATCAGGGGCACGATTTTTTGAATCTTCATAGTTAACCCTCCGTGTTGATTGGATCGAGATTACTTTGTGGACATGCCTGCCATATGTGTACGCCATCAGGTGTGGAACCGGTTTGATTCATAGCTTTTTCCTCCATGCATGCAAGCTATGGAGGAGAGTACCGGTTTTTACCGGTGATGCGAAAAGTTAGGGATACGTAAATAGAAGACGCACACCCTATGCGAAAAGTTCCTGCCTGCTTTGCCTTTGTCATGCAGATTCATAGGGACCGTGGGAATTTCATTGTAAACAAGTTGGTGGGAACTCCCTCGGCATTCGAACCGTCTCCATCAGAGGAAGTGGAGTCGCCAACCATGATCTCGACCCGGATCGTTCCGTTTCTGACCATACTCCTGCTGAGTGGGTGCATTCCCGCCCAGGCGCCTGTCGCGACGATTATCCCCACTCCACAGGACTGGGGAACGCAACAGGTTGCCACGCCTGAGGGTACTCTTGTGGGCGAGCAGGGCTGCTTGCCGGGGCGATTGACCTGTGCGAGCGCTACTTTAACACCCCCGCCATCCCCCAATGCATGGGACGTCCGATTGACAAAGACAACCCTGACCCCGATCCCTTCAGCCACAGAAGAAGCGCCCACGCCTGTCTCCATTCCGTCCTACTCGCATCGCTTTCCCTCGGGATTGGTCGTGGAAGAGTATGAGCTCAAAGCGGCTCCCCAGATGGAACCGCTGACATTTGATCCCGTCCAGGGCTCCCAAGCCTCAATTTTGGAAAAACATCGCGTGGAAAGAGAACGGTATTTCTACCGCCGCAGCATCTATAGTCCAGAAATGTTGATCTATCCAGCCACCGGAGAAGGCCAATACCTGGCCAAGCAGGTGTCTGCGGATGTCGATGGGCGCATGAAAGTATCGGTTGAGGTATTAAAGGATGGGAAGGTCATCTTCACGGCGCCGGCGGGCGACATCAGCCCACTGGATGCGGTGCGTGGACTATGGGTCTCCGCAGGTCATTGGGTGATCGAGTACGCCGATGTGACCAGCACGAAGGCCAATGCGTTGGAAAGCAGATTAACGAAAGTTGGGCAAGTCGTCCAGGATGGCGTCCTCATCAATCAGCGGGATGGGGTGCAAGAAGTTTTCGGTTTCCAACTATTGAAGGACCAGCCGTTTTATTTCTACAAGAAAAGTGACCAGATCAAGGTCGCTTATGCTGGAGAAAATTATCCCATAGGGTACGACGATATCCCCCACTACGGCTGTTGCAGTTCTGCAGCGCTCAATCCGATCCAGGCGAAAAATATGGTAGCTTTTTTTGCCCGGCGGAACACCACCTGGTACTATGTGGAGATGGGCCGGTACGATTGAGGGAAGAGGCTTGACCGTCCCTGGATTATCCGCCTGCAACTTCGTCTCCCGAAGGTCTTGCTTAAAGATGATGAAAAGAGCAGCCCTTCCCCGCCTATTCTAATAATTCGTTCTTGGAAAACCAACCCCCCGCCGTAGGGGAGTATGAGTACTGGTCCGTAATTCAAGAGGGACGGATTTATCGGAGCAACCATCCACTCGGCCTTGCGGCAATCCAGGTTGATCAACTGATTGAGGAATACGATTTTCCGCTTACCGAAGGCGCCAGCTGGTGCCCCATTCATTCCCAAAATGGTTACGTGGCCAATTCACTAGAGACACCTTTCCCCTGCGAATACACCGGAATGCGGAAGGTGGAGCGCATCGGCTCGTATCAGAATACATCTGGCAGCTTTCGGCAGTGCTCCCAGGTGGTCGACCATTCGAATAGTGGAAACACGTTGAGCTGGTTCTGCGATGGCGTCGGGCTGGTGCCCAAAAAAATTCGATCACGCCGGCACGCGTTTCGGCTTCGCGCAAGAATTGGTGAGTGTTACCACCCCGTCAACACAAACCGACCCAACTCTTACCCCGACCCCGGATGTTGCTGCAACGGTGATGGCGAATCGCCAACCAGAAATTGTTGTTAGCATGCCTTCTCCAAGAAATGGATTCTTGATGCATAGATGCAGAAGTTGACCCCTGCCCCCGCGACAGCGCCGTGAGTCCTAAGCACAAGGGTAGGCTGGGTGGTGGGGATGTAACCCTCCACCCCCACACTACGGCTGGCGCTCAATTCCGGGTGACCGAGCGCCATTGTAGTGACCGACCCATGTATCGGCCATCTTGGCTTGTAGAGACGCCCCGGTGGGGCATCTTCCCCGGGTGAATTGGATCTCTGCACTGCAGCGTCTGGCCCCAAAGAATGTAGAGACGCCCCGGTGGGGCGTCTTCCCCGAGGTAAATTGGATCTCTGCGCTGCAGCGTCTGGCCCCAAAGAATGTAGAGACGCCCCGGTGGGGCGTCTTCCCCGAGGTAAATTGGATCTCTGCGCTGCAGCGTCTGGCCCCCAAAGAATGTAGAGACGGCCCGGTGGGGCATCTTCCCCGAGGTAAATTAGATCTCTGCACTGCAGCGTCTGGCCCCCAAAGAATGTAGAGACGAACCGGTGGGGCATCTTCCCCGAGGTAAATTGGATCTCTGCGCTGCACCGTCAGGCCCCAAAGAATGTAGAGACGCCCCGGTGGGGCATCTTCCCCGAGGTAAATTGGATCTCTGCGCAGCAGCGTCTGGCCCCAAAGAATGTTGAGACGCCCCGGTGGGGCGTCTTCCCCGAGGTAAATTGGATCTCTGCGCTGCAGCGTCTGGCCTCAAAGAATGTAGAGACGCCCCGGTGGGGCGTCTTCCCCGAGGTAAATTGAATCTCTGCGCTGCAGCGTCTGGCCCCAAAGAATGTAGAGACGCCCCGGTGGGGCGTCTTCCCCGAGGTGAATTAGATCTCTGCGCTGCAGCGTCTGGCCCCAAAGAATGTAGAGACGCCCCGGTGGGGCGTCTTCCCCGGGTGAATTGGATCTCTGCGCTGCAGCGTCAGGCCCCAAAGAATGTAGAGACGCCCCGGTGGGGCGTCTTCCCCGGGTGAATTGGATCTCCCAAGTGCCAGACGCTGCAGCGCAGCGTCTCTACGATTTGGGCTACTGAAATTTCCCAAGGTCACCCA
>JAQTMA010000112.1 GCA_028714615.1 Anaerolineaceae bacterium
ATGGTTTCGATCAATGGCCACAGCCTGGTGACCGGGCATTCTTCCACACCGCTCGATGACTCCGTCCGTGATGGCGCAGGAGCATTCCGCCTGCAGTGGGCGGGTGAGCCGGTCCAGGCTTTTGTGCCAGCCAACGGAGAGTTGGCTGGGTTCGTGGCTGCCAGGCAGGAGATCGCTTCTCAGCAATCCGGCTTGGAGACGCTGGCCGGCGCACTCTATCACCGCGTGAATCAGCAACATTCGGCCGGTAGAGGGCTCACCAGCACGCAAAGCTTGCCGTTTTTCACCACAAACGATGGCTCTACCGCACCCAACCCGACCAATCTTCAAGTGAATAGCGACCTGGTGAAGGATGTCACGTTAATCGCCGCCGCCAGCGCCCCCGGCGCCCCCGGCGATGGCAGTAACGCCCAGGCTCTGGCGGATGTCAGATCCGAATTGTTGCTCGGTGGAAATACCATCACCGCCAACCAATTCTACAACCAGCAAGTCACCCGTTTCGGTTTGACCGTCCGGCGGGCAATCGCCAGCGCAAAAGATATGGGCCTCTCTCGGGATGCGCTGGCTACCCAGCGCGAATCCATCTCGGGGGTGAACCTGGATGAAGAAGCTGCCAACTTGATGAAAGCCCAAAAAGCTTATCAGGCAGCCGTCCGGGTGATGAATGTGATGGACGAGTTGCTCGATCGTGTGATTAATCAGATGGGATTAGCAGGCAGGTGAGGTGACCCGTGCGTATTACCAACCGGATGATGTCGGAGCATGCCATCCAATCTATGAATCAGAACCTGGAAGCATTGAGCACCCTCCAGGAACGGGTCACCTCTGGGAAACAGTACCAGCGTGTCTCCGATAACCCCAGCCTGGCCTCCCAGGCCATCTCGATCCGCTCGACCATACAAACCAACCAGGGCTATCTATCCGCTGCTCAAGATACAGATGCCTGGATGGGCGCCAGCGAGTCGGCTCTCGGGCAGATGAACGATCTTGTCATAAAAGCCATGACCCTGGTAAACCGCGGCCTCAACGATACCACGGATGCGGAAACCCGCAAAAATGCCATTGCCCCAGAAGTCGATCTGCTCCTCCAGCAGGCCATCGATCTTGCCAACACCACCCACCAGGGAAATTACATTTTTGCCGGATTTCAAGTGAATACCAAACCCTTTCAATTAACCACGGATGCACAAGGGAAGGACTCGATTCCTTGTTCCGGTCATAGTGGCGAGATGGTGCGCAGCTTGAGCCCTGGCCAATCCATGCTGGTGAACGTCCTCGGCGATTCGGCCTTCGACGAGATCTTTAAAGGCTTGATTGCCGCCCGGGACGCACTGCTCACGAATGACCGGGATGCGCTCAGCCATCAATTAGGCAATTTAGACGCCGGAATGGATATCCTGGGTAAATATCACACCCAGAACGGAGCCCGCCAGCGTCAGGTTCAAACGCTTACCGAGAATTACGAGCAAATCCAATTGGGACTGCAATCGCTATTATCATCGAAGGAAAACGTGAACGCGGCGGAGGCCATCTCTTTGCTGCGCAACCAGGAAATCACCTACCAGGCCGTCATCGCAGTAGCCCAGCGGGCTATCTCGACCATGAGCCTCTTTGACATCTTGAATTAGAGCAACCGGGAATCGCTTATGTTGGTTTTGGCCCGCAGACCGAATGAGAGCGTAAATATTGGGGATCAGGTGGTTGTCACTATCCTGGGGATTGAAGGGGATAAGGTCAAGTTGGGGATTTCCGCCCCCCTCGATATCAAGATCATGCGTACGGAAGTCTATACGGCTGTGCAAGACCAGTTCGTCATTCAGGCTCACCTGGCGGACGGCCCCGAACCCGCTTCATTTCACGACCTGCGGGTATTGTTGGCGAACCAACCGGGCGCCGTAACGACTACTCCTGGCCCTCTTGAACCATCCGGCGCAGAGCCGCCTGCTCTGCCAAAATGACCGAGAAGGGGATCCCCTTGACCAGGCTCAACGAAACCCGGTTACCCTGAACCCGTACGACCCTTCCGGATATCTGCAGCGTTTTCCCGCCCCCCAGTTGAATCGTTGCGCGCAATAGGTCCTCCGGGACGATCAACCGTTTCGGGTTAGCGAAACGCACCCCCATTTCACCCATGTCCAGGATCAGGAACTCCCTGCCGTTGATTCTCAGGATTGGATTTTTCCCGAGAGGGTAAGTGACCCGGAAGTAGGCTCTTCGTTGGGATGTGTCCATCGTGGGCTTGTCCATTCGATATTCAGGCGGAGCTCACCCTACCGGTATTCTTTGCGGCAGGGTGGGCTCCACTCAAAGGGATCGATTATCGCTTGAGATTGACCAGCTCCTGTAGGATTTCATCGGAGGTGCTGATGATCCGCGATGAGGCCTGAAAACCGCGTTGGGCCAGGATCATGTTGGTGAATTCCTGGGCCATATCCACATTCGAGGCTTCCAGGTACCCCGAAGCGATTTTCCCTCGCCCGCCTGTATCCGCCGCGCCGATCTGAGGCTCCCCGGCATTCAAGCCGGCCTGGAACAGGTTGTGGCCGCTGCGCATCAGCCCCGTGGGGTTGGTAAAGCGCGCCAGAGCCAACTGCCCGATCTGTTGTTTCAGGCCGTTGGAATAGATCAGGTATACTTCCCCGGAATTTGGGGTGGCATACACGTCCGAGACGGAGCCGGCTGCCAATCCGTCCTGGCTGGTTGCCGATACGCTGGTATCGGCGGAGAGCTGGGTCAGCTTGCTCAGATCGATCGTGAACTGGGTAGCCGCCGCACCGTTAGCGCCGGCGACGCTCACATCGATCGGGTCAGAGGCTGCCGGATTGAACTGGCCATTTGCATCGAAGGCTAACCTCCCGGTTTCTCCGGCTGCGCTCCATGACCAGTGGCTAAGGCCATCGGATGGAACCGGGTCGGCCACGCGGGTGAAGGTAATCGGCACTTTCTGCGTTGCGCCCAGCGAATCGTTAATGGCAATCGTACTGTCTACCGTCAGGTCGCCCGCTTTGGTCCAAATCGGGGTGCTGGAGGACAGGTTTCCGCCTAACTGAGCGGTGGTGGTTGCCCGCGCCAGGGTCGCATCCAAAGGGATCGCAATGTCGCCGATTGGTTGGTTGGTGTCGATCTTCCCGGGGGTACGCTGCGTCCAACCCTGGATGCGCAGCCCGGTGGCGTTATTGACCAGGAAGCCGTTGGCGTCGATCTCCAGCGACCCTTCCCGCGAATAGCGGCGATCGACCCCCTGGTCGTACACAAAGAACCCATCGCCCTGGATGGCCAGGTCGGTGTTGCGACCGGTGCCTTGCAGCATGCCTTGCGTGAACAGCGGGGAAATGTACCCCACCTGCACCCCCAGGCCGATCTGCGTCGGGTTGATGCCGCCCTGGTTACCGGTGGGAGCGGATCCAGGGCTCATGATCTGGGCAAACTGGTCCTGGAAAACGACCCGGCTGGCTTTGAAGCCGGTGGTGTTGGCATTCGCTAAATTGTCGGCGATGACGTCCAGGTAATTCTGATGCAAATTGAGCGAGCTGACGGCAGTAAACATTGAGCGTAACATGTTATTCTCTCCTGAAGTTGAATGCACAGGCTTCCTCCAAGAGGGCCGGCCTGTGTTGGTTTGTATCTAGGCAGAATGGGTGGTTAAACATCCGGTCATCCCGGTTGCAGCGGGGTCGGCAAACACCACGCTATCGATTTTGGTAAATACTCCGTCCCCGTAACTTTGGGCGTCGACGGCGGTGATCACCAACCGCTGCGGCACGTTGACCAGGAAGGCCATGTCGTCCACCAGTACCAGGGATTCCTTCCCACCGCGCTTCCCGGCCTTGTCGACTGCGTTCGACAGTCGGTTTAAGCCATCGGGGGATAGCTCGATGTTGCGTTTCTCCAGGCGCATCTGCGCGTGGTTCGAGAAGCGGACGTTCTGCGCTTCCGCGAGGGTGGCTGCGAAGCTCTTCCCGCTGTCACCAGCGCTGGCGGGTTTGGGCGGCAGCGGTTGAGCGCTTCCACCACGTTGGACAGGCTGCATCCCGATCGCAGGACTCATGCTCCGCCTCCCTGGCTGATGCTCAATAGTGCGTCGATGGGATAGGCCCGCCCACCCAACACCACCTGTATCTGGCGATTCTCCAAATTCACCTCGCAGATCTTCCCTTCCAGCACGGAACCATCTCCCCGGTCGACCCGGGCTGTCTTTCCGATCAGACTGGCTGCGTAACTGAATTGGTTGCTTTTGGCCATCTCGTCCATGCGGGATTGGATGCCCTGCAAGGACTGCAGAGAGTTGAGTTGCGCGACCTGCCCCATCATATCTTTGTCCTGCATCGGGTCGAGCGGGTTTTGATTGCGCAGTTGGGCCATCAGCATCAGCATGAAATCGCTGTTGTTCAACCCAGCAAATGCTTTTGGGGTCGTACTCGCCGTTTGGCCGGCGCTGTTGGCTTGAATTCCAGCCGTGGCACTCTTCACTTCCATAGCTTTTCCTCCTTCGTGTTGTTTGGTTTAGATCAAGTAGTCGATACTGGAAGCTTTCCGCATGGGGTGTGTCGCTAAAACCGGCTTCTGCATGCGGGCGGGTTCTGAAGCGCCCGCATGTTGAGCTGGGAGCGCCTCTCGCGGGGATTCGCCCGAGCCATGCCAGGATGGTTGTTCGCTCCCCACACCCAGGTTGGCCAACTGGATCCCGGCTTTCTCCACAACCTGGCGTAGGTTTCCCAGGTGATCCGCCAACAGGCGACAGGTGACTGGCTGGTCGGCTGTCAGGGTGATCCTCAACCCTTGTGGATCGGAAGTCAGGTGCAACTGGATGCGCCCCAGCTCTGCGGGAGCGATCTGGATGTTCAGCGTGGTGCGGTTGTTGTGTACCAGGCTCTCTACCTGGCGGGTGATCTGTTCCACGAGGTCCACGACGTGACTGCTGGAGATTGGACCCGCTTTCAGGTTGATCTGCACCGGACAAGCCAGCTCTCCCGGAGCGATTCCGCTATCCTGTTCCCCGCCTGGTACGGCAGCCTGGGTTTCTGCCGGGGCAGCCTCGACCGCGCGTACCGGTTTCCCCACCGCGGGGGAGGCCGGCTCCCTGCCGGTCGCCGCCGCGAGTCTCGCAGTCTCGGGTGGTTTGCCATCCGTCCCCTGCGCGTCCAACTCCTCAAGCGGAGCCTCTGCCGGGCTGGGGGATGCACCGGCAGTTTGGGGAGCCGCCTTTCGCGCTGCGTCTCCACCGGCGGCCTCCACCGGGGAGGCGTCTACATCCGCTGCGACATCGGCAGGGGAAACCTGAGCGGCTGGCGCATCGAGCGCCAGGTGGGCGACTGTTCCCGAGGCTGGCTGGACGGGTTGCAGTTGGCCTCCACCGGTTGCGATAGTTGGCTCGCCGGACAGTCGGATGCCCCCGGTATCGGTCTGCCCTTTGGCTAACGGGCTCTCCCCGGGTTCACTCGCCAGCTCGCTCCCGGCTGCCTGGGCCGGGCTGGACTCCTGGACCGCAGGAGCCGAGCCGGAAAATTGGCTGGCAGCTTGGCTTCCACCGAGATTCTGTGCAGGTTCATCCTCCGCCTGGGCGCCGGCTTGCTTCAAGATGGCCTTGAAACGCATGGGGTCCCGGACTGAGGCGCGCCCGGAAGGCTTTGTTGGTTGGGCCGGTCCACCCTGGGTGCAGGGCAATGCGGGTAGGGGTTGCACTCGGTCTACCTCGATTCTGTGATCGCCTTCAATAGGAGCAGCTTCTTGCTGATCCCCTGGCTGAGGGCCTGGAACTGGATGCCGGTTTCGGTCATGTCCAGCAGCTCCGTATCGACGTCTACATTGTTTCCATCGGCCCGTGGGCTGCCTCCCATGCGGGCAGTTACCTGCCCTGCGGATGTGCTGACGTTCGCCGAGATGTGTCCTGCTTGGGTGGAAGCCAGGCGCATCCCGCCGCTTGAGTCCATCGCGTTGCGGATTGCCGTTTTGAAATCGATGGTCTGCGCCTGGTACCCGGGCGTGTCCACATTGGCCAGGTTGCGGCTGATCAGTTGCTGGCGCTGCGCAAGCCCGTCCAAAGCCAGACTGAGGGATTTGATTGAGCTATCGTTGAACAGAGAATCCACCATCGTTATGCGCTCCATTGGTTGGCGGAGAAATACTCCATTACCCGGTTAACGTAAACTTGCGTTTCTCGGTAGGGAGGGATGCCCTGATAGCGTTGCACGGCGCCAGGGCCTGAGTTGTAGGCGGCTACGGCCAGCTTCACATCGCCAAACTGGTCAATCAGTTGGCGCAGGTACCGGGCGCCACCTTCGATATTCTGGGCAGGGTCGAGCGGGTTGCTTACTCCCAGCGAGTGGGCCGTCCCCGGCATGAGTTGCATCAATCCTTGCGCTCCCGCAGACGATATCGAGTTGGGATTGAAGCTGGATTCGGCCTGGATGACAGCGTTGATTAACCCCGGGTGGAGGTCATAGCGCCGGGCGGCCTGGTCGACCAGATCGGCAAATTTTCCGCTCGATCCCCCCGTACTCCCATAAGTGCTCGACGCTCCGGCTATGGTTATTCCCTCGCCGGTCGGGCTTGCGCTCGCTACGCCTGTGCTGCCCAAACGGGATTGAAGCTGCATGACCAGCTCGATCAAGACAGATTGGAAGGCAGAAGAGAAAATGGTATTGTCCATGAAGGTCTACGCGTGTCTCATCCTGGAGGCCCGGGTGATATAGACGTCGTCCTGGAGAATCAGCTCCTGGCGGGCCTGGTCGGCCTTGAACCGGTCGGTTTCTTTCGATTTCAAGATGCCTAGCGTCTCCTCAGACTGGCGCGAGCTGATCACTTGCTGGCGTTTGGTTTCCACCAACTGCTCCAGCTCCCGCAGGTCGAACGTCGCCTGGACGATGGCTTCGCGTACCTGGTTGATGTTGCCGTGCAGCGATTTGACCAGGAACAGGTCGAGATCGCCGGATTGAATTTGCTGGAGCTGCCCGCACAGGTGGTTATGGAGACTGCCCAGGCTGTCCAGTCGCGCCTGGCTTTCGCGCTGGACGGCCAAAAGCCTACCCAGCTCGATCTCCAGCGCTTCGACCTGACTGTGGCGATAATCCATTACAGACTGCAGTGAAAATTTGGGAGGCATAGCTAATTCGCTCGTTGGATCTGGGATAAGGTTGCGATGGTTTGCTCGAAGGGGGTTGTGTCCAGCGTGTCTTGCTGCAAGAAACCGGTCAGGGCGGGCATCACCTCGATGGCTGCGTCGATCTCCGCGTCTGACCCGCTGACGTACGCGCCAATATTGATCAGGTCGCGCGCCTTTTCATAAGTGGCCAGGTGCCTGCGGGCTTGCGCCGCCAACCGGCGGTGCTCGCTGGTGGTGACCGATGGCATTACCCGGCTGATGCTGCCCAGCACGTCGATGGCAGGATAGTGGTTGCGCGCGGCCAGCGCCCGACTTAAGGTGACGTGCCCGTCCAGGATGCCGCGCACTGCGTCGCAGATCGGCTCGTTGAAGTCATCCCCTTCCACCAGGATGGTGAAGAATCCGGTGATCGAGCCGCGTTCGCTGGTGCCTGCCCGTTCGAGCAGGCGCGGCAGCATGGCAAATACGGAAGGGGTGTAACCGCGGCTGGCCGGCGGCTCGCCGATTGCCAGCCCGACTTCGCGCTGCGCCATGGCAAAACGCGTAACTGAATCCATCAGGAAGGTCACGTCCAGTCCGCTCTCGCGGAAATATTCCGCCACGGTCATCGCTACGAAGGCCGCTTTCAACCGGACGAGCGCCGGCTGGTCCGAGGTGGACACGATGACCACCGAGCGGGCCAGGCCTTCTTCGCCAAGGTCGCGTTCCAGAAATTCGCGCACCTCTCGGCCGCGTTCACCCACCAGCGCGATCACGCTGACGTCTGATCGCGAGCTGCGTGCAATGGTGCCCATCAGCGTGCTTTTCCCCACGCCGCTGCCGGCGAAGATGCCCATGCGCTGGCCTTTGCCGCAGGTGAGCAATCCGTCGAGCACGCGTACGCCCGTCACCAACGGTTCGCGGATCGCCGGCCGGCTGAGCGGGGCGGGTGGGGCATGGTTCGTGGAAGCCCATTCGACGTTTCCGAGGAGCTTGCCCCCGTCTAGCGGGTGGCCTAGCCCATCCAGCACCCGCCCGAGCAGGCAGGCGCCGACCGGCGACTGGAAATTGCGGAAGAGTGGGTAGACCGGGCTGCCGGGCTGCAGGCCCTGCATTTCGCCCAGCGGCATGAGCAGCACGCGTTCTTTCAAGAATCCCACCACCTCTGCCAGCATGCTCTCGTCTCCGGCTTTAATTTCGCAAATCTCGCCGATCTTGCAGTCCATCCCGGCGGCCTGGATGGTTAATCCAACCACCTGTACCACCCGCCCGGAGGCGCGGGTGAGCTTGAGCCCTTGAATGGCTTTGTGATAGCGGGTCAGGTCGGGGAGTTGGACGGCCATCAGCGTAACCCCTCCTCGGCACTTTCCCCTTCGTTCAGGGTATCCATGATGGCCTTCAGTTGGGTTTCGATGCGGGCATCCACCGTGCCTAATTCCCCGTCGATGAAGCAGCCCCCCTGGCGGATCGCGTCGCTGGGGATGATCTGCAGCTTGCGGCCGCTGACGGAGATCTGCAGCTCACGCCAGTCAGAGCTTAGGTTGGCGGCATCACTTGGGTGGACGTATAGAACCAGGTCCCCCAGCGCCCGCGCGTCATCCAACACCCGGTTGAAATTCCGCTGCAGGTTCTGGCTGTCGAGCTCCAACCCCTCCCCGAACATCTTTTGGGCCACCGTACGCACCAGTTTGAGCACGATGCTCTCGCTGGAACCGAGCAGCTCGTCTCGCCAGACTGCGGCTTGTTCCATGACGACCCGGGCCGAGTTTAACTGACCTTCCGCTTCGGCCTGGGCGGATTCCCAGCCGTCTTGGTGTGCTTGCCGATTGATCTCGGCGGCTTGCGCCTGGGCAGCCTCAACCAGCGCATTGGCTTGCGCCTGGGCTTCCTCGAGCATCTGCGTGGCTTGTGCTTCCGCTTTGCCTGGCTCTAACTCCGTTCGCTCAGATCCTGGCCGTTCGGGGCGCATCTCTGGCCAAAGCGGCTGGGTGATGGTGGGGAAACACTCAACCGGCGCGGGAGACCAATGCTGTAGCTCCGCGCAGTGCTCGGCTGGGCTGGCGAGCGCGGGGTCTGGCGGCGGCTTGTGGAACGGGGCCAGGGGGTCGAAGCAGCCGGGGCTCGGAGCGGGCGCCTCGTCTTTCGGGCAGTTCAGCTCGACCGGGATCCAGGGAAGAGGCGAGAAGATCGCTTCCATCTCAGGTGATGATCTCATTTTCGACTCCGCCTCCGGAAATCACAATCTCAGCCGCTTCTTCCAGCGTCCGCACGGTATCGACGATTCTTCGCTGAGCGGCGTACACATTCTTGGCAAGTTGCGGCCCGAGGATTTCAAGTTCTTCCTTTAAAGTCTCTCGCGCGCGTTCGGAGAGATTGCGATAAACCAGGTCGCGCAGCTTGTCCGGGGCGGACTTCAAAGCCAGCGCCAGGTCGCTTTTGTTAATGTCCCGCAAGACGCGCTGCATCGTGCGGTCGTCCAGTTTTGCCAGGTCGTCGAAGGTGAACAAGCTGGCGCGGATCTCCTCCACCAGCTTGGGGTTGGTGGTCTCCAGCGCTTCGAAAATCGTTTTCTGCACCCCGCGGTCCACCTGGTTCAACATTTTCACCAGGAAGGCCACCCCGCCGGTGCTGCGGAAATCGGCTTCGTTGAGAACGCCGGAGAGTTTGCTCTTTAAATTGCGTTCGACCAGTTGCACCACCTGCGGCGAGACGCGGTCCATCATCGCCAGGCGCAGGGTGACTTCGATCTGCAGGTCTTTGGGCATGCTGGCCAGGATATCGGCCGCCACCTTGGCTTCCAGGTAAGAGAGCACCAGGGCAATCGTCTGGGGCAGCTCGTCTTGCAGCAATTGCGAGACCTGGGCCGGGTCGGCGCTACGCAGCATCTCAAAAGAAGACAACTGTTGCTGGGCAGATATGCGTTCGAGGATCTCCGCCCCGCGCCGTGGACCGACGGCGCGCGCCAATAATTGGCGACTGTACTCGATGCCGCCGCCGTGCGTATTCTCGCCGGCTGCGCTGATCTCAAGCGCCTCCAGCATGGCCTGCCGGCGAACATCCGCTGGGACAGGCGTGGTTTTCCCCAGCTCCAGCAGCACGCGTTCGATATCGTGTTCGCTCAAGAATTGCAAGATTTTCGCTGACTGGTCGACGCCCAGGCCGAGTAGCAGGCTGGAGGCCTTATCCAGGCCTTTGAGCGAGTTGCTGGTCGGCTCAGCCATGTTTGTCCCCTTCCTCGTTCAGCCATAACTGGATGATTTCGGCCACGCTGGCCGGGTTTTCATCGGCCATGCGGCTCAACACGCGCTGCATCTGTTCATCCTTCGGATCGACCGCCGCCGGCGCTGGCAGGGAGAAAGCCGGTTTGCCGCTTTGGGGTAGAGAGTTTTGCCCGCTTGCAGAGGAAGCTTCCATGCCGGGCAGCGTAGCCGCTTCCGATACCGGTTTCATCACCGTTACCCATTCATTGCTGGCCTGTGCGCGCAAATTCTTCAACTGGCGAGAAATAAACACCAACAATATCCCCAGCACCAGGGCGGCAGCCACGCCTTCTCCAATTTTCAAGTACAAGTCGCTCTTCTGGCTTTGCGTCACCTGGGTTTCCTGGGTTTTGGCGTAGGTGCGGTCGAAGGCCAGGCTGTCCACCGCCAGGGTGTCTCCGCGCACCAGGTCGATGCCTGCCGCGGCTGCCACGGCCGTCTTTAATGTGGCCAGTTGCTGGGTATCGGTGACTCCGTCCACCAGTACGGACAGCGAGACGCGTTTCACCTGCCCCGGAGCGACCAGTTCGTGGGTCTCGATTTGGGAGATCTCGTAATTGATGGTTTCGTCCGAATGCACGTAATCACCCACGCCCCCCGCAGCATTGACTGTGGCGACCGGGGTGGGCAGGTTGCTGCTCGCACCGGGAATGCCGCCGTTGGCTGCTCCATTGGTGGAGTAGCTCTCGTTGCTCTTCTGCGACGAGCGCACGGCCGCTGGAGTCGATTCGTAGGTCTGCGAGGTCACTTCCCGTTCGGTCCAATCCAGCAAAACGCTGGCTTGCACTACCGACCGGTTGGGACCAAGCACCGAGTCGAGCAAGGTTTGCGCCTTCTTCTGCACCAGCGCTGCCGCCGCCAGCTCAGCGCTGCGGTGGCTGTCCGTCTGCGTAGCGGTCATTCCGTTACTGTTGCCTTCGCCGGTCGCCAGCATGTTGCCGTTGGTGTCTACAATCGCCACGCTTTCAGGTTTCAATCCTTCTACGCTGCTGGCGACCAGATGGGTGATGGCCTGCACCTGGGACGCATCCAGTGCGTTACCCGGCTGCACTTTGACCGTCACCGAAGCGGTCGTGGGCGGCTGGTCGTTGGCTAGCAGGGTCTTTTCCGGAGTGACGATGTGGACGCGTACGGCTTCCACGGAAGCCAGGCTGCCGATGGTGCGCTCCAGCTCGCCTTCCAGGGCGCGCTGGTAATTGACCCGCTGGGTAAACTCGGTCATTCCAAAAGTATTGCCGCTGAAGATCTCGAACCCCACTGTGCCGTTCTGGGGTAGGCCGTCGCGCGCCATCATCAGGCGGATTTCGTACACCCGGGTCGAGGGCACTGCGATTGTGCCGCTGTCGCGCAGCTTATAAGGGATGTTGCCTGCGTCGAGTTTTTGGACGATCTGCCCCGCGTCGGCTTCACTCAACCCACTGAAAGCCACCTGGTAGGTGGGTCGGGAGGCCCAGGTAATTAGCACGGGGATGATCACCACCGCGGCGATCACCAGGGCTGCCAGGCTGATGCGCTGGGTTTTGCTCTGGCGCTGCCAGAAGCTGTTAAAGTGTTGGAGGGGAACCATCAACATAGCAAGTTATCCGGGGTCAAGCTTGGCTAGACGTTCATCCGCATCACTTCGCGATAGGCATCCACCAGGCGGTCGCGAATTGCCAGCGCCACGCGGAAATTAACGTCGTTCTCTTCGGTGGCGATCATCACCTGGTGCAGGTCCACGTCTTCGCCGGCGGCCAATTTCTGCATCAGGCTGTCGCTCTCGTTCTGGCTTTGATTGAGCCCGTTCAGTAGCTCGCCGAAGGATTTGGTGGTCGGGTCGCTGGCCTTGCTCGGCGCGGAGGCCGGGTTCGTCAGGCCGTGGATGGCGTTGGGATTGAGCGGAGAGATGGGGTTGACAGACATGGCAGGCGCTTTCGCGGTTAACGGCCGATGTCGAGCGCCTTGAGCGCCATGCGCTTGGAGGCTTCCACGACCGATAGGTTGGCTTCATAGGAACGGGTGGCAGAGAGCATATTGGTCATCTCTACCACCAAGTTAACGTTAGGCAGGGTCACGTATCCCTGGGCATCCGCGTCCGGGTTGCTGGGGTCGTACACCCGCGACCCGCTGGTCTGGTCAGTGATGATCTGCGCCACTGACACGCCGCCTACCAGTCCGCTACGCGTCGGTGAATGCGAGAGGCGTGCAGCGATGGCGGCCGGTAGCGGCGAGCCAGGTCCTTGCGGGGCGAAGACCGCATCCTGGCGCTGGAATGGGCCGCCGGCTGCCGTACGGGTGGTTTGAGCGTTGGCAATATTGTTGGAAATCAGGTCCAGGCGCAATCGCTGGGCCGATAAACCGGATGCGCTGATCTGTAAGCTGTTCCAGAAGCTCACACCCACCTCCATTCACTGCTTCGCTATGCCAAAAGGCGCTGGAGATCCGCTTGGGATCTAACCAGCGTCATATTAGCATCTTCACACTCGCTTAGCAGTAAAGGGAAGATGAACTTTGAGTGAATTTCTCATGAAGAGATGTGCACAAATTCTCCAGGACATCCTGGATGCCCCGGTGGATTCTCGCCTGCCCTTGGGGTATTCTCCCGCCAGGTCGTATCTGTCCGGCTTTTTCCATCAGCCTGACTGGGTCTCAGGCGCTGATCCTCCCCTCTTGCAGCGCTTTCTGGGCGCTCCTACCGCTGGCCTCGGGCTTTTCAGCGCCGGACCAGGCCGCGCGCAGCTCGCCCAGCGTGGACTGGACGGCGGCGTACTCGCCCTTGCGCAGGCAATCCAGGCAGTATTGGTATAGGCGGAACAACCCCACGGAAACGTCAGGATAATCGAAGTCCAGTGCATTGCGCAGCGCAGTGATCGCCTTGGCGGCCCGCGCAAAATCCTGCTGCTCGCACGCCTGGATAGCCAGGTCGTAGGCCATGACCACCAGGCGGATCGGGCTGGCGCCCATCACTTCCTGGTTGCGGTATTCCTTGGTCTGGTAAACGGCTTGTGGGTACAT
>JAQTMA010000113.1 GCA_028714615.1 Anaerolineaceae bacterium
GTGGACTTTCGGAAATTCATGGCGGGTGGCGGCGGGAAAACCGAGTGCCTATGAGCCGGTAGGCCCTTACAAAATCAGGTTGGTAAAGGTTCCGGACGCGACCTGGGGGGCCAGTACGTTGCGCCTTCGGGTGAATCGCTACCCCTTGGCGGATTTGACCTTTTACGACACGCCTGAGATTCCGGACCGGTTTCAGGAGAACCTGCTGCATGGCATGTCCTTCGTAGCTTATCACAAATGGGATGCCGATACGGAGAATCTGGACCGGGCGGCGTTCTTCTTTAGCCAGTTCATCGCTTACTTTGGCCCTGCCATTTCCCACAAGGACCGGATTGAGCAGCTAAAACGCGGCGAACAGGAAATGGAGATGAAACGGGCGGGATCAACGGCGGCCTGGAAGCCGCTCCGAACCCCTCCGCCTCAACCGGCGCAAGCAGCGGAGTCGTGACATGGCCCTCCGCCCCCGCCCGCATACCCTGGAAGAGCCGTCCATCGACAAGCTGATGGGAATTCGTAACACCCTCCGCCCAGAGCGCCAGCCTCCTGGGGCTTTGTCGGCGGCTACCAATTTCATCATCGACGATACCGGAACCCTGGAGCGTCGGGAAGGGTATGCTGAGACCGGCAGCTTTACAAACCTGACGGCGGCATACGCTACCAAAAATGGCAAGAGGCTGTTCCTGGTTGATAATGGCTACCTCATCGCCCGCAACGTAGGGATGCAGGATATTGTTCTGGCGCATATCGGGGTGCACGACCCGCTCACATGGGCGGAATTTGGGGATCAGGTGTTCTACTCGTCGTTTACGCCCGAGGTTATCGGGATGATCGAGAATGGTGACACCCATATGAATTTGCGGTTCCCAGACCCATCCCCGCTCTCGGCTGAGTTGCTGGAAGGTTCTTTACCGGCAGGTCAGTATCAAATCACTGCGGTTTATCGGGATAGCGCGGAACGGCAAGGCCCCGCCAGTAACTGGGTCAATTTGCAAGCTTCTGATAACGTATCCATTAGGGTAATACTCCCTGCATGTCCAGATGGGTATATTGCTGATATTTATATTTCGCCACCGGACGGACCCGAGGTTTTCCTGGTAGGCTCAACTTCAGGAACGTTGTTTCAATTTGACGGTTCATTTGAGAACTACGCATTTCCATTAGGCGTCGAGCAGACCAATTGCCGATCAACACCGTCCTGGCGGGTCGCCATAGCCGCGTATAATACTAGGTTGTATCTGGCTACTTATCTACAGCAAAACGATACCAGCCATATTTTTATATCCCTTCCCTGGTGGCCTTGGATGTATGACATATCCAAGGATTTCTTCTCTGTCCCTCATCGGGTGATGGGAATGCTGGGAACGCCGGACGGAATATTGATTGGAACCGAGAGGCATATATGGCTGTATACGGACGATAAAATGATCCAGTTGGCCAATTATGGAATGCCGGAAGGTTATCCCATATACCAGGATGGAGATGGAATCATATCGTTTTGGACAGAACGAGGGGTACATACTTTTCCTCCCTTCAAGAATCTGAACGAGGATAAGTATAGCGTGCCACCTGGGTCCTCCTGCTATACGGCGATCATTAACCGGCATGGAATGAAGCAGGCTCTTGTTTTAACGAATACTGACGGTACGGCATACAACGCATATTAAGAAGTGAGGAAGGGCGATGATTAAATTTTCAACGGGGCTGAGTAATTCTCTGGCCGATGCGGTTGGGGCCACGGGTGGCAACAGCGCAACAGGTGCCTTGAATCTGTGCAAGGTGAACATCTACACGGGGGCGCAGCCGGCTTCCGCCGACGATGCGGCCTCGGGGTCGCTCCTCGGCAGCATTACTCCCAGTGCAGGAGCGACGGGCGGCACCTTTTCCGTGAGCGGGCGCGTGCTGTCCAAGAGCCCATCGGAAACCTGGCAGATGCTGGGCGCAGCGGCGGGCACAATGGGGTGGTTCAGGATGTTTCCAGCTTCCGGGAACCCAGCCATTTCGTCAACCACGGAGCCGCGCATCGATGGCAGTGTGGCGACCTCTGGCGGGGATGCCAATTTCAATAACGTAACCGTGACCGTGGGATCGCCCCATACCCTAGATGTATTCTCGGTTACGTTTCCTGAATCGTAAGGAGAATATGTCATGGCGAATAATCTTGGTGCAGTCATACAGGCTGATCTGCTGAAATTGATCCTTAACGGGACAGCCATAGCCAATATCGCAGACGATGCCGCTTCAGCCCCGTTGACCAATCTCTATGTTTCCTTACACACGGCGGACCCGACGAATGCGGGTAACCAGACCTCAAATGAGGTGAGCTATAGCGCTTATGCCAGAACCGCCATCGCACGCAGTTCCACGGGGCCTGCTTGGGGGGTTACTGGGTCGAGCCCAGCGGTGGCTACTCCGAATGCGGCGATTGTTTTCCCCTCGCCCACAGGAGCAACAGGACAGATCGCAACCCATGCGGCTATCGGCACGAGTATTACAGGAACCGGAAAGCTGATCGTATCGGGGGCCTTAACCCCTAATATAACGATTCAGTTGAGCGTTCCTCCAACCATCGCTACAACATCCCAGATTACGATGGATTAAACATGGCTTATGAATCCACCTGGACTTTTGATGTCAACGTTACGCCGACCGATCAGACGACGCTAACCAAGCAGTGCCAATCGTTTTTGTTGCAGCTTAAGAATTGGCTCGTTACAAGCGGTTGGACGGTGGTTTATTCATCGAATGCGACTACGGCCAATACATCCGATAATTGGACGACCATCGCTGATTTGGTAAGGGCGGCGGCAGGGTCGAATCATTCTCATGTCACATTAAAAAGCCCGATAGGCATGTATGCCGGGTCAAGCACGTTTGATTACCTTGGAGATCAATCGCGAGTATGGATGACCTTAGATTGGTCTACAACCACTGATTACACAATTACGGTTCGTTGGCATAACTCTGCGCCGACCGGTGGAAGTTTGACGGCGGTACAGATATCTACCAATCAAGTCGGGTTCGCAAGCCTTCAATTCATGCGTTCGGTATTGAATACAGCAACTTTCCATTTTTCTAAAGTTGGAAATGGGGGATTCTACTCGGCGACAACGTATTCTGGAGCTGGGCGGGCTCCGTTCTATATGCATTGCATGAGTACATTGAGCCCTAGCCGCAATGTATCGAACCAGGATCATCCTTACGGAATAAGCTTGATAGCGGTGTATTCTGATACCGGTAACGGAGCACCCATATATGCTAATTGGAGCTCTACCAACTTGGTTGGGTGGTCCCATGATGGAACCGCTGGGGCACCCTCGGCGATGTGCTTGTACTCAATGGGGTCCGCTGGCACTTTAGGCCCGATGGGTATTACAGGCGCGGCTGCGGGGGATGCCTGGGCCTCTAAGGTTGATTTTAGCCCGGTATATGTTTGGAATACTACCACCTCGAAAACAGCAAGGATTGGACGGCTGCCTGACCTATTCATTACCGGTAACGCAAACGTCAATGGGTCCACGGATGCTGCTACTGTGGCCTGGGAAGTTATAGGAAGCGCCTTCCTTCCGACTAATGCCGCATGGAACTGGTAAGGTATGGCCACAATAGATTCCACTATCGACGCCTCCGATCCGTTTGTAGTGGGATTGACATCGCTCTTTGGTGGGCCTGGGAATGGCTTTACAATATCAGGAACTGGGCCTTACGCGGTGCCCGGAAAATATTCTGTTTCGGGTACGATTACCGGGTTCCCTTATACTGACTGGATTGCTATTGCAGAGTATACGAATGGATTAGGTATTGCAGGGGTCCAGAGAGGGAGTGGGTCTAGTTACGCTATTACTGGAATAGCCAATAAGGATTCAGTGGTTGTGACTTTGCGGCCCAGGATAGGTTCGGCTTGGAGCGCAGGAAAAGTTTATGCTACGGGAACCTACACGCACCCGAAGGATGCCATTACTACACCGTTCTTCTTCAAGGTTACAGCGGGTGGGGGCGGGTATAGCGGTGCCACGGAGCCTACCTGGCCAACCACACCCGGAGCGACGGTATCGGATGGCGACCTCACCTGGACTTGCCAGAACCGGCTCATCCAGCCCATTGAGCAAGGCCCTTTGATGCCGGTGTAGTGCCATGGCCTACACACCCTCACCGAACTTTGATTTCACCGGATACTCGGTAAGTTATACCCCCTCGCTTAATTTTTCCATACCCACTAACATAGCCGCGATGTCAGGGGGTGGCTCTGTTGACGTAGCGTTTGTGGATGCGATGCCACGCTATTTTTCCGGAGGTGGCTCCGGTACAGTGGTGTTTTTGAGCGCATCCACAATTAGTGGCGATGGATCAGGTACGGCGCTTTTTATGAGCGCATCGACTACGGATTGGGGCGGGTCTGGCGGGGCTTCCTTTGTAGCGTATGCGGCAGAGCTTAATGGCGGAGGTGCCGGCGGCGCACAATTTGTAAACGCGACCGCCAGTGTTTTTAATGGAGGTGGCTCAGGAAATGCCACTTTCGCCTTGGTCCCACAAGCTGTTTTGTTGGCGGGCGGGGCTGGGGGCGCTGCGCTGGATTCGTTTTTGCCTTCAATACTGTCCGCAGGGGGCTCTGCGGGCGCGAACTTATACTCGCATGCGACCGCTACACTAACGGTGTCAGGTTCTGGTAGTTCATCGTTTGATTACATACCCCCCTCGGTTTTGTCCGCTGGTGGTTCCGGAGGCACCAGTTTATCGAGTTATTTGCCAAATAGTATTGTTATAACTGCGTCAAAGCCAACGCTCCGTGCGGGAACCGCTGATGGTGTTCTAACCCTGGCGATGCCTACGGTTCATGTAACCATGGCCGGGTCGCCCTCGCCAGGCGGAATAATTGAAATAAGCTATCCGGCTCCTTTGGTAACCTTGGTTACTGGCGGTTCTGTGGATTCAGCCCGCACCCCTTCGCCCTTGGCTACTCTATCGGGAACCTCGCCTTGGGGCTACGTGGGCAGTGCGGTATTGATGCAGCCAACGCTTGTAGCGACCATAACCGGGCTTTCCGGTTCATCGGGAAGTATAAACGTAACCTGGCCTGCGGTCACAGCTACGATAAAGGGAGGGGGTGAAGCTTCCATCTATGCGCCCAGCGTAAAAGCGATTATCGCAAGCGGAACTTCGGGCAGCGTCGGAACTGTCACCCTGCGGATGCCGAGGGTTTTGGTTTCGTCGAGGGGGGCCTCCCAAGGTTATGGAAGGGTAGCGGTGACTGCTCCTGCCGCCAGGCCACTATACGGTATCGCGGCAATCCAGGCACCGAAGGTATATGTCACCGCCAGGCAGGCGGTGAATCCATACACCGTCGCCTATATGACAAATCTGAAGGTAGGTGAAACTACGCAGTTCACAAATTACCCGTTCAAATGGGTGGTGAGATTCGGCGGTGAATATCTGGCGATGTCTCCGACCAAGCAATACACCATCGGAGGGGATACGGATAAAGGAACCCATATTACGTCATCGGCTACGTTCCACCCCATGGATTTTGAGACCAAGAAACATAAACGGATTCCGTTTGTGTATGTTGGAAGCACGACAGGAAATCCAGGAGTCTCCATAACCGTGGACGGCCGCAGCCAAGGGCCTTTCCAAACACATGCGATTACACCCGGATCGAAACGGGTAAAACTTCCCCGAGGGGAGGCAGGCCGGTATTGGTCGTTCACGCTTTCCAACGATCAAGGCGAGGTGCTTAAATTCGACCGCCTTGATTTTTACGTCGATATATTGACGAGGAAGGTGTAGCCATGGCGCACATTGTTTTGTCTGGTGATATGGAACGCGCGGCTATGTGGATACCGGCGGCAAGAAGTGCCATCAGGCGCCAGCGAGGGATTGATCCGCAACGGGGAAACATAGCCCTAGGCGTGGATAATGGGGATACTATAATCCGGGCAAGCTATGAAGGAACTCAGGAATACATTAGCATAGATGCTGGCGGTGGATTTTTCTACGAATTCTTTACTACGGTTCCTGTCGATAATTTTAGCTACGTGGATGCGGGCCACGATCCGGCTACCCAGTTATGGATAAGCGGTCGGGGGACGCGGATGCAAGTGGCAGCGGGAACCGGTACACCCATATTCGATGCCACAGATACCGTATATACCCCAGGAAATTGGACGATCATTCCGGCGGGGCAGCAGAAGACTCCGTTCAATACATGGGCCTCTTGGCAGCACCAGCGGATGTATGAATACATCCATTGGCCTAACAATAATGGAGATGAGTATATATCATCCACGGCTGGGGTAGGACCGTACCAATCAAATTTGGTTGGCTTCAGGTCCATGCTATCTGCTTTTTTATGGTCTGATAGCTATTGGCCTACTTTTGCGGTTGATTCGGGGTGGGATATAGGGGCTACGCATTACTCAAGAGGCTCGGTACAATATTTGCAGTTGAATGATCTTCCCGAGGGGAGCTGGTGGCGGCATTGCGCGATCCAGAATGTCGGGGGCCGGAGGTTCGTTGTGGCAACTGATGCTAAAAGCAGGTTCTATGTGTATCCGTTGCTGGATTATGGGGCCGGAGGGATAAGCCAGTTTGATCCCAGAGTAAAGATCGCTGATCCGCCATTTCCGGCCTGGGTCAATACAGGATACGATAACGCCCTTGATAATAAGGTGTGGGAGTTCAACAAAGACGCGACAAGAGCCGTATCTATACAATACCAATCCATAATCCCAACTACGGGAAGTCCAGTTAAGGTACAGGCGGGTATTACCTTTACAGCTACGATACCAACAACCCTGTTTGACACCTCGCCGACTGTTAGGGAGGATTATCCAGGCCTGGTGGAACTTGGAATTGGAATAACCATAACGGGGCCTAACGCTAATGAATTTTCCGTTTCCCTGACGCTGGAACGAACGCTCAATCCTGCTAGCGGACGGGTCGTGTTGGGTGCTGGGTATGCTTTCATGGATACCCGGCTTCCGGTTTCAGAGGATACTCTGATAACTTTTGAGGCTCTTGTCTATTCGGATATATCTACCGTAACCCACGGTAGCCCGCCCGTTACCATCGAAGCGGCCACCTCGACGCAGCAGGAGGTTGTCGACGCGATGTATTGGTCAGCCGATACGGGGGGAAACCCTACGATTGATATTGGGCTATTCGATGTTGTATTCACGATGAATGCAAATCTGTCGTCCACGCCGATAATGGAAATAGCCGCTACAAATGAAGCTTCGCAATTATTGGGCGGCACCGCAATCACTACGTTGAATGTAGGGGGTGTTGATTACGAATTGTTTAACGGGGAACAGCGGGGGTATAATCAAATATCCGCTACTAATGATATTGTATTTATAAAGGCTGTGGACCTCCGCACAATGTCGGCGGCGGCTAGCCATAACTCGGTTGGCGGTGCTTCATATGGATGGCGGCTGTGGGTCTACGGCGCCTTGGTTGATTCAGCCCAAGGCGCAGGAACGCCCAGCCCCCCTTCGACCGCTAGCAGCCGAACGCCCTTGCCGCCAAGCTTAGCCAATTTGGCGTTACTGATTTCAAGGCGTAGTTACCGGTCAACGCATTTGGATAGCTTCTCGATTCATCCGCAAGGACACATCGCTATCGCGTTATCACGGCTGTTTCCTACATTACCTATACCGATGGATATTGATTTCATAATGACAGATAAGGGAAAAAGATATGCCCACAGGGGAGTATATAACAGGGCTTTCGGAGACGGCAGGGATTATTCCTACTATACGGTAAATCCGGATGCCGTTCGTGGGTTGTTTAGAAGCTTTGGTATTTTCTACAGGCGATAATATAGAATGGCATCTACAATCCTGGCCGGGGGTAATGATTCAAGCAGAGGCATTGTCCTGCTGTCCACGGACACAGGAGCGACCTGGGATGCCGGACGGTTTGTTGGAAGCGGCAATATCACCATTCGAGCGATGGTAAAACTGGCGAATGGTAACGTGCTATCGTGTGGATCTCCATCCGTTAAATGCTATAAGTCAACGGATGGTGGAAATACGTGGGATGCAGGGGTATCTGTCGGGGGCTCCCCGCGTGGAATTTGCCAGTTATCAAATGGAAATGTTCTGATTGTTGACGACAACGGGCTTCCTCCTCCTAGTGGGCATGTATATCAGTCTGTTGATAATGGCGCGACATTTACAACATTGGCTACTATTCATGGTATATCACTATTTGACGTATTGCAGTTGGCTAATGGCAATGTGATTGCACGTACAGGGACTGGATTAGTTATATCCACAGATGGAGGGTCGACTTGGGGTAGCGTAATTTCCGGGAGCCCCCTCGGAAAACCAGTTCAATTAGCGAATGGGCATGTTCTAGTTGCCGATGGCAGTAATCTCCATACCTCGACCGATAATGGAAACACTTGGTCTACCGGGGGCACAGTTCCAGGAAACTATCTAACTAAGCTGTCGGATGAAACACTCTGCGTGTTGTCAGGGAGAAGCGTATACAAGTCGTCAGATGTGGGCGTTACTTGGGATGGCGGGACAGCCATTTCGGCGACTGGAACCATCGCATCCCTTGTTGAGGTAGCATACACACCGCCAATAGTATTAACAGGTTTCTGGACCCAGCTTGTTGGAGTTACAGAAGTTGATTCATAAAAGAGGAAAAGGCAATGGCTTTTAAAACATCAGTAGCCTTGAGAAAGGCAGCAGGCAGTGGCATTGGGTATAGGGCGGCCTTGAATGCGCAACCGACGGGTGGCACGGGGCCGCATACGGCAAAGCTGATTTATTACAGCGGCACGGTGCCGGCGGATGCCGATGCGTCCATCGGAGCCGCCGTTGAGCTGTGCGCGTTCACCAACGCCGGAGCAGGGCTTTCCCTCGGGGATGCGACGGAAATTGCTGGCGCTGTGGTAATGTCAATCAATGCTGGGGAAACCTGGACCGGCACTACGGTAGGCGCGGGCGGGCAGCCGACGTTTTTCCGATTCACGGAAGCCGCCGACGTACCCACGGACACTACGCACACCTATTGCCGGTTGCAAGGAACAGCGGGTATTGGCGGTTCATTTGATTTGACCGTGGGAATTTTGGAGTCTGCGGCGGTCAACACCTGTAATTCGTTCGACTGGACCATAGCCACCTACTGATATGGCAAACCGTCTGACCAAGACCAAAGCACTGGTCTTGGTATCGCCAGGAAGCCCAGGAGTACCCGGAACCCCCGGAGTACCGTTTCGGGCTGCGTATTCGTACTGGACGACGGATATAACGGTTACCACGGTTCCAGGATACCTGCCCATGGTGCAGGTTCCCCCCAACCCCCTAGTGCCGGGAGACACCGGACATTGGGCCTATTCGACTTCCGGCAGTGGGCAGCCCTCGGGTTATTCGACCCAGACGACAACGCGACCGGTCCTTGTCACGGTGCCTGAGCAGACGGCGGTTCCACCAGTTCCCCCGGTTCCCCAGACGCCGGAGCAATGGGCCGCGAATTACCACCTTGGGTGGCAGAGTGGCGCTATAAGCGCAATGGCCTATTCGGGGGACGTGATATTTACATTTCTTACGAAGGAACGGCCAGGCGGTATCGTAACGGGATGGAACAGGCCGAGCGGAAATTTTAGCCAGGGCCGTGAAGAGATACCCTTTGCCTGGCAGATTTCGGAAGCACAGGCATGGGTTATTGAGTACGGAACGGTCAAGGCCGGCCCGTTTGCAGTTACCTCCGCTACCGTATTCGGCGTCGTTAGGCGGGGCGGCGCGGTATTTTACTTATTGGACGGGGCTTTGGCCTACGCAAGCGGCCAAACCTTGACGGATACACTGGCGATCGCCGATTCGTCCCTTTACGCGGGCGATGATGCCATCATCAATGCTGCGGTTGCGGCGTACACAGGCTCAGCGATCCCATCAGCGTCCTCGGTTGTGGCCTCGACAGCGCCCACGGTGGGCATCGTCGGGACGTATCCTGATAGGATTACAGGAGCGTCTGCACCGACATTTGGGGTGCTGGTGGAAGGTGTTGCCACCATGGCCAGCCAGATCACGGGAAGCACCAAACCCACGGTGGGCATTGTTGGAACCTATCCCGACAGGATCGCGGGGGAGACCGCCCCCACGTCGTTGTCGGCATCGTCAGTGCCGACCTATACCCCAGGCTTCACGGCGGTATTCGGAGCGAGTCCGCCGACGTATGGTTTTGTGATGGCGGCGGCTGGGAGGGTCAGCACCATCGCGGGAAGCTCCGCGCCAACGACGGGGCGCGCTGGGCTTTTCAGTTCGGTTAGAGGGGACACGGCGCCGAGCTACGGTTTGATGATGGCCAATCTCAGCATTGCGGCATTTGATGCTCCGATGCCGACGGTCATTGCCGGGGACGCCACAGCGGTAATTCAGATCACGGCGCCTTCTGTGGCCTATACCATTGTGGGTTCCGATTCCCCACTGGGGAAAATAGAGATCAACTACCCGGCACCTGTTGTGGCCATTTCCACGGGAGGCTCAGCGACGCTCCGGATGCCAGCGGTGTCCGCTTCAATAGAAGGTGCATCGCCGTGGGGCTTCATCGGTTCGGCAGCATTGCGGATGCCGGCCCCCATTGTATCCGCGAATGGACTTACTGGGTCAATAGGGGGCATAACGGCCCAAGCACCAAGGATTACCTACCGGATTGACGGCGCGGGGGAGGCCCGTGTTTCCGCGCCCAGCGTTCATACGATCACTGCTTCCGGCACATCGGGGAGCGTTGGGAGCATTACACTGCGGATGCCTAGGGTTCTGGTTTCCGCGCAAGGGGAGTCGCAAGGATACGGCCGAATCGAGGCAGTCGCGCCCGCCGCGCGAATGCTCTACGGGATCGCAACCATCAAGGCGCCAAAGGAATATGTTACCGCGCGGCAGTCGATTACCGCTTTCAATACGATATATTCGACCAATTTGAAATTGGGAGAGACAACTCAGTTTACGAATTATCCCTTTAAGTGGATCGTGAGATTCAACGGTGAATACTTAGCGATGACATCGACGAAGCAATATACGCTAGGTAGTAATTCAGATAACGGAACCCAGATTCAGGCATCCGCCGTATTGCACCCCATCGATTTTGATACGCAGCAGCGCAAGCGTATTCCCTTTGTTTACGTGGGCAGCACGGTGGGCCACCCCAACCTTTCCATCACCGTCGATGGCTACGACCATGGATCGGTCCAGACCCATTCAAGCACGCCAGGGGCGAGGAGGGTTAAGCTGCCAAGAGGGGCGGCGGGGCGATACTGGACTTTTGGCCTATCGAACCATCGGGGTGAAGAATTGAAGGTTGACGGTATGGATTTTTATGTTGATATATTAACGAGGAAAGTATAATGGCCGCAAATCCGCAAGCATTTTTGGATAACGCAAAAGCTGTGGCGGATGCGTTTAATGCAGAGGCCATGGCCTTGATTGAAACCGCGCAGGGAATCGCCGGGTCCAGCATTATATTCACCCCTGCCAATCTCTATAAACCGTCCATCCCCGATCTTCAATTGACGGCGGCGGATATGATGGTGCCAGCGTTCTCGTCCAATTACAATCCGCCGACGCTGGGGGTTGCACGGCCAGTCTATGCGCCGGTTTATGCGCCTGATTTGACGCAGTTAGCGATTTCCAACCAGCCTACCCTGGACATGACCGGGCTATTCACGACGGCCAAGCCATCCTGGAACCTGGCGGATTTTTCGTCGACCACGCCGACGGTCAGAACAGATTTCACTATGCCGACGGTGCCTGATACAACGCTGCCGGCGGCGCCGGTTGTCACACCGCTCTCCCTTCGCGTCACGCCGAGGCCGACGGTGCCTTTCTTTGATGCACAGTTTAGTGGAGTTGAGCCCGCCGCCATTGATGCGGTGACGGCTTATAGCGACCGTAAATCCGAGGCGCTGCCGACGACGACCGCTTTCGTGAACGCCCTGGCCGAAGGGTGGATTCAGCAATATGCCCCCTCATACCCGGCGGCCATGGAAAAGCTGGAAGCTGTCCTCAGTTCGGGTCTGGACGGCAGCATCCTCCCCAACGCTATTGAGCAGCGTATATTCGACCGGGGGCGCAACCGGGTATTGGCGGAATCAGAAGCGGCCACCAATCAGGTAAAAACCGAGATGTCCAAGACGGGGCACGTTATGCCGCCGGGCTCCCTTTTCGGGGCGCTGTATAATACCGCACAGGGTGCGGCGGATCGTGTGGCGGTCTACTCCGCTGAGACGGCTATCGAACGCACCAAGCTGGAAATCCAGCACCTCCAGTTTTGCGCCAGCGCATCGGCGCAGTTGCGCACCGCTCTATGGTCGGCGGCGATGAACTACATGCAGATCATCACGACCCTGAACGGGCAGGCCATTGAAGATGCCAAAACCTTCGCCGGGCTGATGCTGTCCTGGTACAACGCTCAATTGGAGCTGTATGGAAAGAAGCTTCAGTATTATCAGATTCAGGGGCAAATCTACGAGATAAAATTGAAATCCGCCTTCGCTGATTTGGAAGCTTTCAAGATTGAAATGGAAGCGGAGATGGCAAAGAAACAGGTCGAGAAGCTGAACGTCGAGGTCTATCAGGCCAATATAAGCGCCGTCGAGACCAAGATCAGGATGTACGCCGAGCAGATTCAGGCCATCGCGATCCAGGCGTCATTGGAGAAGATGAAGGTTGAGGTGTTCGCGGAGCAGGTTCGGGCCTATGTGGGGCTAGTGCAGGCCAAGGCAACGCAGTTTGAGGCATACCGGTCGGCGATCCAGGGCGATACGGCGCGGGTCCAAGCCTATGGAGTCCAGGTGGAAGCTTGGAAAGCTGAGATTGACGCTAAGCGGAATCGCACTGCCATGGAACTTGACCTCGCCAAGACGAACATCGAATACAACCGCAACCTCGTCATGGAATACACAGCGGACCTGGAACGCTATCGGGCGGATATTGGTGCGGAAACTGCCAAATTGTCGGCTAATGTGGATCAGTATAAGGCATTCCTGGCAGGGTTCCAGACCCGGCTGGAAGCTAAGGTTAAAAATCTTGAGTTCACGCTTGAACGGAGTAAACTGGATGTGCAGACCGCTATCGATGCCTACAAGGCTGAGATCGGCAAGTTTGAGGCGACGGGCCGGCTGATGGTGGAGTCTATGTCGGTCAATGGCAATGTCGCGGTGGGTGCCGCCGGAGTCGCGGCCCACGTTGCCGGAGCAGCGTTGGGTAGTTTGAATGGCATTTCGCACATCGCGGAGATTACAAATCTTTGATGGCTATTCGAGTGGCCGAGCTTGAAGACATACCAAGGCTATTGGA
>JAQTMA010000114.1 GCA_028714615.1 Anaerolineaceae bacterium
AACAAAGACCCCGAAACCAGGCAGGTTTTCGGGGCAAGCACGCGCGATGAGACCAGAGCGGTCTCTTGGAATCCTTCTTTCATCCGGACTGTACCGTCGGCTCCGGAATCTCACCGGATCATGCGCGTTTGTGCGCTCGTGGGCTTCCCCTGCTCAGGGTTACCACCGATCGGGAATTGAGGCTCAAGCGCCTCTCACCCTGCCCCGAAGGTATGTGAATATAAAGTGAGTATATGCCCACTCGGGCAGCGTGTCAATATGGAAAAGGGATTGTGAAAAAGGCATATGGGTAGGTGCTATGAGTTCTCTCCATTCCCACGTTGCCCAATCGTCGGCAACCCTGTTAATGTCCAGGTCGTGGTTGCCTGTCACCCCTGCAACGGTAGAGACGCCCCGCTGGGGCGTCTCCCTGGGGCGTCGGTTCTGTAGGAGAACCAGGAGACAATCTCCTGATCTACCCCCAGCCACCAGCTTGGAAGGCGGGGGTTATTTTTTCGTTCTCGCGCAGAGCCGCAGCGGCGCAGAGCCCCATGTGTGGGCACGGGGTTCGGTTCCAGGATTTTGGGTGATCATCCCAACCCCGTGCCCCTACCCCATGGCATTTCGGGGATCGTTGATATCCCATGTACGGGCACGGGGTTCGGTTCCAGGATTTTGGGTGATCATCCCAACCCCGTGCCCCTACCCCCACGGAATTTCGGGGATGATTGATATCCTATGTACGGGCACGGGGTTGAGTTCTAGGATTTTGGGTGTTCATCCCAACCCCGTGCCCCTACCCCCATGGCATTTCGGGGATGGTTGATATCCTATGTACGGGCACGGGGTTCGGTTCCAGGATTTTGGGTGATTATCCCAACCCCGTGCCCCTACCCCACGGAATTGCCGGGGTGGTTGATACCCCATGTACGGGCACGGGGTTCGGTTCCAGGATGGTTGATACCCTGTGTACGGGCACGGGGTTGAGTTCCAGGATTTTGGGTGATTATCCTAACCCCGTGCCCCTACCCCCACCGCAATTTCGGGGATGGTTGATATCCCATGTACGGGCACGGGGTTGGGTTCCAGGATGGTTGATATCCTGTGTACGGGCACGGGGTTCGGCTCCAGGATTTTGGGTGTTCATCCCAACCCCGTGCCCCTACCCCACGCAATTTCCAGGATTCCGAGAATCCTATGTACGGGCACGGGGTTGAGTTCCAGGATTTTGGGCGTTCATCCCAACCCCGTGCCCCTACCCCACGGAATTGCCGGGATGGTTGATATACCATGTACGGGCACGGGGTTCGGTTCCAGGATTTTGGGTGTTCATCCCAACCCCGTGCCCCTACCCCCACGGAATTGCCGGGATGGTTGATATCCCGTGGACAGGCACGGTGTTGAGTTCCAGGATTTTGGGTGTTCATCCCAACCCCGTGCCCCTACCCCTACAGAATTGCCGGGTTGGTTGATGCCCCATGTACGGGCACGGGGTTCGGTTCCAGGATTTTGGGGGTTCATCCCAACCCCGTGCCCCTACCCCCACGGAATTTCCGGGATGGTTGAAATCCCGTGTACGGGTACGGGGTTTGGTTCCGGGATCGTTGATATCCCATCTACGGGCACGGGGTTCGGTTCCGGTATTTTGGGCGTTCATCCCAACCCCGTGCCCCTACCCCCACCGCGCATCGGGAGGGTTTTCCCAAACAGAGACGAAGACATGGAATCGCGGTGATGTTCTCGCGCAGGGACGCGGAGGCGCAGAGGAATATTAATCATTTTTTCTCTGCGTCCTTGCGCCTCTGCGCGAGAACGAATGAGCAATTTCCCCCTCCCAAACGGTGCGGGGTTAATCCACTGGCACTTCGCGGAAATCCGTGGCTAGATGATTCAACACGCCAAGGCCTGGTCCAGATCCGCAAGGATATCCTGAACGTTTTCCACTCCCACCGAAAGTCGCACCAGCCCATCGCTGAGGCCCATGCGCAAGCGCGCTTCTCGCGGTACATTGTAATGGGTCATGCTGGCCGGGTGCTCGATCAAGGTATCGACATTGCCCAGGCTGACTGCCAGAGTGGCGACCTTGACGTGGTTCATCAGCGACTCACCGGCTGCAAAGCCGCCTTTTACCTCAAACGAAAGCATCGGCCCGAAACTGAACATCTGCCGGCTAGCCACTGCATGCCCCGGATGAGATGGCAACCCGGGGTAGTAGACTTCAGCCACTTTGGGGTGCTGAGCCAGGTACTGGGCAACTGCCATCGCATTGGTATTGTGGCGTTCCATGCGAATTTCGAAAGTTTTCAAGCCAATGTTGGTCAACCAGGTATCGAATGGGCTGGGGGAGCTGCCGAGAATCTTCAACAGCTTGGTCAGGTCCTTCTTGACCCAATCGACGTGCGTGCTGACCGCGACCCCACCCACCACCAGCCCATGTCCCGAAAGATACTTGGTAGTGGAGTGAATGACAACATCTACACCCAGGCTCAGCGGGCGCTGGCAAAACGGGGTAGCAAAGGTATTATCCGCCATGACCCAGGCGCCGTAGCGATGCGCAACCTGGGCCAGGTGTGCCAGGTCGACGATGTTCATGGTGGGATTCGCCGGCGATTCGGCATAAGCCAGGCGTGCGTCCGGGTGGGCAGCGAAGGCTGCTTCCCAGGCAGCAGGCGTGGGATCTTTGAGCCAGACGGTCTGGATCCCGTAGCGCGGGGCGATCTCAGTCAGGAAGGTATAGCTTCCGCCGTAAATGGCTTCTTGGGCGATGATCGTGTCGCCCGCCTGGGCGCAGGTCAGCAGGCAGGTGGTGACGGCTGCCATCCCCGTGGCGAAGACCTGGCCTGCGACCAACTCGCCTGGGTTCTGTTGCGGTTGGGCGCGCAACAAGTCCAGTCCTTCCAGCACGGCCACTTTCTCCGCGAGTTGCTCGTAATTGGGATTTCCCAGCCGGGTGTAAATGTAGCCCGGCTCCTCCCCTTTCCAGATGGCCACGCCTGTGGCGACGTCCGGATAGCTAAATGTAGAGGTCTGGTAGATGGGGGTAACGTGAGCGTGCTTGGGGTTATTCCCTTCTGCGACGTGGTTGACTAACGTGCCGATTCCGTGTTCGGGATTGATTTGGCCCATTCATTTTCCTTTTGATGAAAGATAACCAACTGGATTCGTGGGAGATGCAGACGCGCAACAATTATAAGCCTTAAACAAATGACATTATCCATGTTTCGCAGTGCTTGACTATCGTAATACCTCGCTCTATAATCTCCATCAAGACATCATTGTTGTTTCCCTCATATTCGGTTGAAATTATTGTTTTAAGCTCCACATCACGGTCTTCAATGCGAAAGCAATGGGTTGGGCTTCGTTGCAAGGGTTCGTGTGATTAACCTCGCTGGCTTTCACCTTCATTGCCCGACCCAGGCAATGAAGGTGAAAGCAAATTTATATTCTTAAGGAGCATTTGTGCCAGAACCCGTGGTCTGTATCCAGGACCTTCAGTACCGTTACCGAGGTCAAAAAGAATATGCATTGGATGGCGCGAATCTAGACCTGCACCGGGGGGAGTTCTTGGTCATGATGGGCCCAAGCGAGGCCGGGAAAAGCACTCTGGCTGCCACGATCAATGGATTGATTCCGCATTTCCATGTTGGAAAAATGAATGGCAACGTGGTGGTGATGGGACGGAATACCCGCGACCACACGGTAGCACAGATGGCTGAAGTTGTCGGTATGGTGTTCCAGGATTTCGAGGCCCAGTTATTTTCAACCAACGTCGAGTTAGAAGTGGCTTTTGGACCTGAGAATTTTGCCGTCGAGCGGGATGAAATTGGCCGGCGGATTGATGAAAACCTGAGCTATGTTGGCCTGGAGGAAGTGCGCCATCGCCCACCATCGACGCTCTCGGGCGGGCAGAAACAAAAACTAGCCATCGCCTCTGTATTGGCATTGAAGCCCACCGTGCTGGTCATGGATGAACCAACGACTGACCTCGACCCGATCAGCAAGATGGGGATATTTGAAATCACCCATCGCTTGTGTAAACGCGATGACCTGACTCTTATGATTATCGAGCATGAGACAGAGGAAGCCTTACTTGCCGACCGGATCGCTCTCCTCAAGGATGGCAAATTAGTAAAAATTGGCCCGGCTGTGGAGATTCTCCGGGACGTGGACTTGCTCGAGGGGTTGGGCATCATGCCGCTAGGCATCCCCAAGTTTTTTAAGCGATTGGGCAGTGCGTTCTTACCCTTGACGCCCGATGAAGGAGTCGCAGCTTTCCAGACATCCGGTTGGAAAATATCGGACTCTGCCTATGAAATGATCCTGGCTAAAGAAAAAGATACTCTCGCCACGCCTAACCAGCCGTTGATCCAGTGCCGCAATTTGGAACACACCTACCCACCCAGCGTACTTGCTTTGGACCATGTCAACCTGGATATTTGTAAAGGCGATATGGTTGCAATTGTTGGCCAAAATGGGAGTGGAAAAACTACCCTGGTCAAACACTTCAATGGGTTGTTGATGCCTACAAGCGGTGAGGTCCTGGTCAATGGCCAGCCTACGAGCAAGCAAGGGGTTTTCAAATTGGGGCAGAAAGTTGGCTATGTTTTCCAGAACCCTGACTACCAAATCTTCTCAGAGACAATCTTGGATGAGGTGGCGTTCACACCACGCTTGCGCAAACTATCCGAAGACCAGGTAAAACAGCAAGTCAAGGAGGCGCTCGAGGCGGTTGGCCTGGCTGGTTCCGAAGCCGAGGATCCTTTTGCACTCACCAAAAGTGGCCGCCAGCGCGTGGCCGTCGCTTCTGTGCTGGCAGCCCAACCCGAAATCCTGATCCTGGATGAGCCTACTACCGGCCTTGATTATGCCGAACAGCGCAGCATGATGGACATGGTCCGGCAGTTGAACGAGAACGGCAGCACGATCATCTTTGTGACCCACCACATGTGGGTGGTAGCGGAATATGCAAAACGTGTGTATGTTATGAAGGATGGCAAAGTGATTTTGGAAGGAACAACCCGCGAGGTTTTCTCGCACGGCGCAGAATTACGCGACGCCTTTTTGCGACCACCCCATTTTGTCGAATTCAGCAGTCGCTTGGGCTACACTTTCTTAACCCCCGACGAAATGGCAGCCTGCATTGAAGGAGCAAAGCGCTGATGGATGCGGAAATTTACCTGGATCGAAATACATTCATCCACCGCCTGGATCCGCGTACCAAGATCACCACATTCCTGTTGACCTTCGTCGCCATCCTGCTTTTCCGCAACCCTCTCTGGATGCTCCCGGTCGGATTGCTGGTGGTACTGCAATTGGTAATCTCCGGGGCAGTACGGAATCTGGGCCGTATCCGCTATATCCTGATTGTGCTGACCATATCCAGCCTGGTGTTGTGGAATTTGTTTTCGAAGGGGGTGACCCCCTTGTTCTGGATATTCACCGTAGAGTCACTCGCGTTCAGCATCTCACGCACGCTTCTGATGATCTTGATGATCTCCACCGGGATGATCCTGATCAGCACCACGCGCAACGAAGAGCTTGTATTAGGGATGATCCGTATGGGGATGCCCTACCGGGTGGGCTTTGCAATCTCGACGGCTCTGCGGTTGGTCCCCACCATTGCATCCAGCACCGTTACCATCAGCCAGGCGCAGCGCAGCCGCGGCCTGGACCTAGAATCCGGTAATCTTCTAGACCGGCTGCGAAAGTTTTTACCGTTGTTGGTCCCGGTCTTTATTTCGACTATCCGCAGCACCAACATCTTCGGGATGGCCCTCGAGTCCAAAGGCTTTGGCGCGCGTGAAAAGCGCACGTTTTACCTAATACTGCATATGCAGACGGGTGATTACCTGGTGCTCGGGTTTGCTGCAGTTTTTATCGCAGCCTCCGTCTATTTCAGCGTCATGGGATATGGACAGATTAAAGGCCTAACCAGTTTTTAACAGGCAGGGATCCTATGGAACTCTCCGAAATTAACGATCTTCTCCCGTTCTTACTCCGCCGCGAGAACGTCGCCCGGTATGAGGATGGCACGGTGGTCATCTGTGATCGCCGTAAGTACCCTTTCGAAAAAGTGTTTCCCCGCTATACGGACGTTGAGGGCGTGGCGCGGGCGATCGAAGAAATGGTCACGCAGGGCGGCGGCCCGGCAAATGCTGCCCTCTATGCTCTGGCTATGGCAGCGCGCCAAAGCCGTAATGATTCAGCCGCCCAGCAGCGCGAGACGCTCGAGGCAGCCTGCCGGCGCCTGGTGAAAACCCGCCCAACCAATACGGCTCTGGCCAGGCGTCTGGAAAAAGCCATGCAAGTAATCGAGCAGGCCCTCTCCGAGGGTAAAGATATCGAACAGACCCTGCTGACCTGGATCGAAAACCTCCGCGACACGAATTACAAGAATTACGCCATCAGCGGTGAATTCGGGGCAAACCTGATTGAAGATGGTGACGGCATTCTTACCATGTGCTTTGCGGAAACCGCTTTCTTATTATCGTTAGCCCTGGCCCAAAAAGCAGGAAAGCGGATCCGGGTCTATACCCCGGAAACGCGGCCGTATTTACAAGGAGCCCGGCTGACCGCAGCTAGCGTTCATGAACTGGGCATCCCCGTGCAAGTGATTGGCGACAACATGCCAGCTTACGTCTTGTCACAAGGCAAGGTGCATAAGTATTTCACAGCCGCTGATTTGGTAACCCTCGACGGCCATGTCGTGAATAAGGTCGGCACGTTCCAAAACGCAATCGCAGCTCATTATCATGGCGTACCTTATTTTGCTTACTCCTGGGGGCCGGATAAACGCAAACCGGACCGGGCATCCATTGAAATTGAAGAGCGCGACCCGCAAGAGATGCGCTCGTTTCGTGGGGTCGCAACCACATTACCTGAGATCGATGCATATTATCCTGCCTTTGATATCACCCCTCCGCACCTGGTAGCGGGCGTTATTACCCAATTTGGTGTTCTCAGTCCGTACGATTTGCGTCGCTTCTTTGGATGATCGGTGTTTATCCTTATGATCAGCGCGGGATGACAAGGAGAGTGTAATGGAATCGGCAATCATTGCGGGAACAGGGATTTACGAAATTCCGGGGTTCGTGTTCCAGCAGCGGGTCGTCGACACGCCGTATGGTCAGGCGCTGGTGAATATCGGCCAAAAAGATGGGTTTGAGCTGGTCTTTTTGGCCCGCCATGGGCTGGACCATTCCACACCGCCGCACAAGATCAACTTTCGAGCCAACTTGAAAGCACTGCAGATACTCGGGGTGAAACGCATCCTGGCTACCAACGCGGTCGGTTCCATTAACAAAGAAATTCCCCCCTTAGGATTGGCTATCTTAACGGACTTCCTAGACTTTACCCACGAGCGGTCAATCTCGTTTTATGACGGCGGGAAATATGGGTTGGTGCATACCAACATGGACATGCCCTACTGCCCAGCCTTGTCGAAGAGAATCTGCCAACTGGCCCCTGATTTTGGACTAAGTGTGTTTCCCCAGGCCGTTTACGTCGCCACCAACGGTCCCCGTTTTGAGACTCCCGCCGAAATCCGCATGTACGCCCACTTGGGAGGGGATGTCGTTGGCATGACCGGTGTTCCCGAGGTGGTCCTTGCCCGCGAGTTGAACATGCACTACGCCGCCGTCGCCTATTCCATCAATTGGGCGGCTGGGCTTACTGAAAAAATGGAATTTGTCAGCAGCCAGATGACCGAAGTTCGTCAAAAGTTGATCTCTCTCCTGGTCCGGACTCTGGAGGAGCCCGTGGGGCTCGACTGCAGCTGTGAAAGCGCTCTATTGGTGATGCACCCTCCGGAAGAATGACGCTCTGTCGGAATCATTGCATAGCGAAATTCGCTGGTCGAGGAGGTGGATATCGAGCAATGAAACGCCCTGATGTGACGAAAGATGACAGAAAATCAGAAATCCTATCTTAGCCAACGAGGAGAGATACCATGAAAGAAGTATTTACCATGTGGAAGAACACCCGGATGATCATCCTGGTGGCGCTTTCTGCGGCCATCTATGCCGCATTCTTGATCGTCTTCAAGGGGGGCATTCCGATTATTCCCGGCATTACGGAAGTCCGCCCGGCGAACGTTTTCCCACCCGTGTTCAGCCTGTTGTTCGGACCGGCAGGCGCCTGGGGCTCAGCCATCGGCAACCTGATCGGTGACTTGTTTGGGGGCACGCTGGGGGTTGGCTCGATCTTCGGCTTCTTCGGCAACTTCTTCCTCGGGTTTATCCCCTATAAAATGTGGGATGCGACCTTTGGCCTGGTAACGCGCAAGGACATCTCCCAGACAACCAATAGCGTGCAAAAATTGATCGCGTTCGAAATTGTCGCCCTCACGGCTTCCGCGGCTTGCGGCATTATCATCGCCTGGTATCTGGATCTGGCAAAGATCGTCCCGTTTGCGTTCCTCGCCATTACGATCACAATCAACAACTTCGCCGCCGCCTGTGTGCTTGGGCCGATTCTATTGGCACTGTTGTATCCCCGCGTGAAGCGCTGGGGCTTGATCTGGACGGATATTATGCGGCCCGAGGACGTTTCGAGGGGTATGGCCAAGAACCTGGGCTCGATCTTGATGATCCTCGGTTCTCTGGGCGGTCTGATCGTGGGCATCCTGGTGGCTTCGGGTGTAGCAGGACAAAAGCTGTACGGTTTTACGGGAGAGCAAGGCCAGGTCGCGGTCTGGCTATCCGTGCTGCCTTTCCTGATTATCATCCTGGTTGCCAGCTTAATGCTTTCTGGCCGCGATCAATTCGTAGAGGAATAACCGGAATCAATATTCCTACCTCAAAAGGTGAGCAGCCTCTCTCGCTGCTCACCTTTTGATAAAAGGATGGAGAGATGTCAGTGGAACCTCGTCCCATCGATATCCTGCTGTACGGCGGTACGGTCATCACGATGGATGCAAATCGCCGGATCCTCACCGACGGCGCCGTGGCGATCAAAGATGCTCGGATTGTGTGGGTAGGACCGCAAGCGGAAGCCAGCCACGCATTTAAGCCTGTGAGTCGTCTGGACGTGAGCGGCAAAGTTGTTCTTCCTGGCCTGATAAACACCCACGGCCACTGGGCAATGACGTTGTTCCGCGGCCTGGTAGATGACCGTCCCTTAGAAGCCTGGCTCGATACCATCTGGAAAGTGGAGAGAAGCTTTACCTCCCCCGAAAACGTGGAGGCGGGCAGCCGGCTGGCGATGCTTGAAATGATCCGTTCGGGCACGACCTGCGCCGCGGACATGTACTGGCAGTTTCGGACGACAACTGAGGCAGCTCGCCAGGCCGGATTCCGCATGGTCAACGGCCCTGCATTCACTGAAATCGTCGGTTTCCAGGGACAACGCTCGGTCGAGTACGATGGTGCGCTGGAATATCTGGACCGGTATCGCGATGATCCGCTGGTTCATCTATGTATCCAGACCCATTCCACCTATACGACCAATTCGGAGTATCTCGAAACAGCACGCCGGTTAATGGAAGAAATGGATCTCCTCTTCATTACCCATGCCTCCGAATCACGGGCTGAGGTGGCAACTGTCCGCGAAAAATATGGGAAGACACCGATTGAGGTGTTGGAAAAGGCTGGTCTCCTGGGCAAGCGGACGCTCCTGGCACACTGCATTCACCTCTCCGACGCTGAAATCGAACGTCTTGCCGAAACGGGTACATCCGTCGCCCATTGCCCCTCCTCAAATCTGAAGCTGTCCTCGGGGGTGGCACGGGTCGCGGACATGCTGTCCGCCGGTGTCAATGTAGCCCTGGGTACCGATGGGCCAGCCAGTAATAACGACCTGAATCTTTTTCAAGAAGCCCAGCTTGCCGCTTTAATTCAGAAAGGGGTCACTGGCGACCCGACGGTTCTCCCCGCGGAAAAGGTCGTATCCATGCTGACCATTGATGGCGCGCGTGCGGTTGGGCTGGATGACCGCCTGGGTTCGCTAGAAACGGGTAAGCTGGCCGATTTGACCGTTCTGGATTTCGATTCGGCCAACCTGACCCCTTGTTACGATCTGTATTCCCACCTGGTGTATGCTGCCTCCGCGAGCGATGTCTGCCACGTGATCATCAACGGAAAATTGGTCATGAAAGACCGTCAAGTATTGACCCTGGACGAAGCCAGGGTCAAATCAGAAGTACGCCAGATTGCACAGGAGATTCGCCTGCTTTGACCCTGCAAAACCCGTCACCTATCCTGGTTGCAGACCGCTTTCCAGCGCTTTTGGATGCGCTATTGGGCCTGCTGAGCCAGCTCTCGCCAGAGGATTGGAACCGCCCGACCATCGCAGCGGGTTGGAGTGTGAAAGATGTGGCTCTGCACTTGTTAGGCGATGATATCGGCTTTCTCTCGTGGAAGCGGGACAGTTTTTCCGAGTTAGCCGAGCCAATCGAAGCCTGGGATGATCTGGTCACCTGGATTAACCAGCGCAATGCTCAGTGGGTGCAGGGGACACGCCGGATGAGTCCGCAGATGCTCTGCACACTTCTCCGGTTCACCGGGGATCAGGTGAACGGCTTCTTCCGCTCGATGGACGTTTACGCACTTGGGGCCCCCGTGGATTGGGCTGGTCCGCAATCAGCTCCGGTTTGGCTGGATATCGCCCGTGAGTTTACCGAGCGTTGGCACCACCAGCAACACATCCGCGATGCGGTTGGAATGCCAGGAGATACTGATCCCGGTCTTCTCGCCCCAGTTCTGGCTACTTTTGTTTATGCCCTGCCGCAAACCTATCAAAGCACCGACGCTCCGGAGAAAACCTGCATCACCTTAACCATCACCGGCGCGGCAGGTGGATCATGGTCTGTGGTACGTGAACACGGAACCTGGCAGTTGTATGCGGGAGCACCGGACCAACCTCAAGCCGAGGTAGTCCTCCCGGAACAGGTTGCCTGGCGACTGTTCACGAAGGGTCTGGGGAACAATGAAGCGCGATCCAGCGCAGAATTACGCGGGGACATGGAACTGGCGCAACAGATGCTGCGGACCATTTCCATCCATGCCTAGAATAGTCAAACCAGCGTACTTATCTATATGCTAATTTATTAATCAAATCTAAATTTACTAGCAATTAAATATGATTCGACATTTTCTACAGCAATCCATCGACGTTCAAGTTTTTCTGCTACACAACCAGTAGTATTAGAACCAGCAAATGGATCAAGGATAAGATCACCTTTTTCGCTTAATAACCGGATAAAAAAATCTGGCAAAGAGGAAGGGAATCGCGCTGGATGGGGCTTTATTCCAGCCTCTTTACATTTTATTGTATAAGTATCATTTGCGCTATTGTTACCAAATTTCAACATGCAATCTGATAAACCGATATCCGATATTTCATTCTCGATTACATTAGGGGGTATCGAGCCCCCTGCTTCAATATTACTAAAACTCACTTTTATATTATGCCCAGATGGACGCTTCTTTGCATTGAGTCCTTTTTCATTAAGACGTTGCATATCCTTGCTATACTCTTTCAAGACAGACCTATTATTGGCTTTCGGCCATTCTGTTTTTGAAAACCACCAGATATATTCCACGGAATCTCTTATTCGAATTCTACGAACAGTCACCCATTCAGCTGGTACGGGCATTTTCGCCGGGTTATACCAAAAGCATTCTTGTGCAAGATGAAAATGGATTTGATCAATCAACGCAATCAGTAGTCTAAAATGATAAAGAGAGCGCGTAGGTACTCCTTCATTGTAACTACCACCAATATTTAATACAAAACTCCCGTCAGGGGTAAGAATCCTAAATATTTCGGATGCAAAAGGTAAAAACCATTCAACGTACTTTTCTTTTGGAACATTTCCATATTCTTTCTTAAAGTGCAGGGCATACGGTGGAGAAGTAATTACTAAATTAATCGAATTGTCTGGGATTGCCTTTAATACTGCTAAAGAATCATAATAATACGCAGACCCATACATTGTTGTGTAATATGGGGTAAGATTAGATACAAGCCCATATGATTCATTAGGTACCGATAAAGGCAAGTGCAATTGATGATCATTGAATATTTGCACGATGGGTACTCTCCTTGTGACTATTCTCTTTAAAAAAGTATATCATGTGGAGTGTATTATGACCACAATAATAATAGCATAAATGGTTTACTTTGTCAACCTATTTCGATGAGCATTATTAATATCTCCGAATGGATTTCCCAAGCAGAAGCTGCCCAACTAAGAGGAATTTCGCGGCAAGCAATATGGAAGTTAATCAAAAATGGCCGACTTAGAAGTATTACTATCGCTGGCCACACACTCGTTAATCGGAATGATGTAGAAAACTTCCATCGTCTTGAACCTGGTAGACGAAAGAAAAAGGGTACTTCGAGGGAGCCAGATGGATAATTTTGAAGAAATAATTCGACTACTACCTTTATGCAATGAACAGCAAAAGCGTAAAATCTTTGATCTTCTACGAGCCGAATTTTCTATCCACCCATTAGAAAAGAAATTAAATATTCAAGCCGAAATCATATTAGAAGCAATTGACAGAGCCAGTGACTTGACACTACGTGGCGTGCGTGGAGTTATTGCTGAAGCAGCCTTTGATATTCATGTACTCAAATCACTGGTCGGTTGGCAGATTTTACCCTTGGCTAGTGATTATTCTTATGATTATATAGTGAAAGATAATGATGGCGAAGTACACATTCAAGTTAAAATGCAACGTTTAAAAGATCATCAACCCATGAGTGCAAACAATGGCTATAAATATCTTTCAAAGGAAATGTATGTGGTAGAAACGCAACGTACAAGAGGAGGAAAAACCAAAACAGGTAATGATACGAGACCTTACCATTTTGGGGATTTTGATATTCTGGCTGTCTCCATGGAACCCTCCACCCATAATTGGAACTCTTTTATGTATACCGTAGCAAATTGGTTATTGCCCAGACAAGATGACAAAAGTCTAATACTAAAATTTCAGCCGATACCCAAAGAACCGAACCATGATTGGACAAATAATCTCGAACAATGTATATCTTGGTTCCGCGAGGATTTGGTCAAAACCATTGCAAAGTGACACCGATGTCAGGGCTCGGTAACAACCGGATTTATCAAACTTCGTTCAATAGAGAAAGGGGACGAGTCTTTTCGTCTCCGGAACTTCCTTTCCGTGTCAACTTCCTTTCCGTTGACAGCCCCCCCTTCCTCTGGTATCCTTACCCCGCGTCCGGGTGGGACCGGCGCGGCAGAATCCTTCGAACCCCGCCAGGTCCGAGAGGAAGCAACGGTTAGGAGGCCATTCTGGGCGCCGCCGGAAAACCTGCCCGGACGCATGTGCACAT
>JAQTMA010000115.1 GCA_028714615.1 Anaerolineaceae bacterium
ACCGTTTGAAGTTTCATTCCTTGGCGTGAATCTGGGTTGGATTGCCGTGTTGAGCGTTTTGAATAGCCATCTCTCGCACAATATCGGTCAAGCTTTTTTGCGTGGCGCGCCGTTCGGCTGCAATCCCCACAAAACGGAACAGGCAGAATAACATGAAGAAGTAGAAGATCATGTCCGTCCCGCGGCCGATTCCTATCCGGTTGGCAATCACCGTGGATTCCTGAGGGTACAGGATCAGCAAGATGCCGCCTACAGAAAGCACGATCAGGATGATCCGGTCGGTCAGAACGGTGCGTACTTTCAGGACGTACCAACTGAAGATGATGAGGATCGAAAACAGAATGATCTGGCTGGGTAGAATTCTCATTTGATGTATCCCGTCCACATTTCCCAGAGGATGTTGATGAATTCCAGGTTTGATTGGCCTTTCGCGAGCGAATAATCCGAATACTGAACAGTGACCGGTACCTCACGATAGCGCAGATGGTTCCTTCCAATCTGGCTGAGAATGTCAGATGCATGCGCCATGCGATTATTGGTTATCTTGATTTGCCGGGCAGCATTTACAGTAAATGCCCGCATCCCATTATGCGTATCGGTCACCATCAAGCCGGTCGATATTCTCGTCATCCAGGTCCCAACGTATAACCCCCATTTACGAAGCCAGGGTATTCCCAGCACCTTTGCTCCTGCGCCAAAACGTGTACCCAGGGTAACCTCGGCGTCTCCGCGGAATAATGGCTCTACGAGGCGTTCAATATCCGCAGGATCATGTTGACCATCTGAGTCAAAGGTGACAATGCATTGGACTCCCGGATTGTGCAAGGCATATGAGATCCCTGTCTGTATGGCTGCGCCTTGACCCAGGTTGGTTACGTGACGTAACAATACAACCGGATACCCGAGAGCTACCTCCCCTGTACGATCGGTTGAGCCATCATCTACCACCACAACCTGGTAAGGGGTTTGGGTAAAGCTCGCTAATACGCTGCCAATGACCGACTCTTCGTTATAGGCAGGGATTATCACCCAAACGAGGTTTTTTGAGTCCATTACTGGTTTGCATCCACTATATTCAAAATGATCCTTCTCAGAGAACTGGTTTATTATAACATTACCAGATTTCGAAACTACGGTCAGCGAAGGCGTAAACTGAACCGCACCAATTTACTATTGCCCGATATAGTCTGTGAAATCCGCTATTATTTATCGTGTTTATTTGCACGATTACCTCTTTTGTGATACATTATTGGAAATATGCTCACGGGCAGGGGAATTTCTATGGCTGAAAAAACGATACCGGATATCATAGTTAGTCGCCTACCACGATACTTGCGAGCTCTCCAACAAATGGTAGCGGACGGCCAAATGACCACATCCTCCCAAGAGCTCGGCGAACGTTTGGGCATCTCTGCAGCCCAGATCCGTAAAGATCTATCCCAGTTTGGCGAGTTCGGGAAACAAGGCACCGGATACTCAATTGCGTACCTGGTTCAGCAGCTTCAGACCATCCTGAAAGTAGATCGCGTCTGGGATATGGCCCTCGTAGGGGTCGGTGACCTGGGACATGCGATTGCCCGTTATCAGGGTTTCACAAATTGCGGGTTCCATGTAGTTCTGGTGTTTGATAATGATTCTGAGAAGATTGGGAAGCAGGTAGATGGGCACACCATTTTGGGATTGGACAAGCTGGAAGAAGCCATCCGCGGACGGCACGTCCAAATTGCGATGGTCACAACACCGGCTTCTTCAGCCCAACAAGTGACAGATTGCTTGGTGAAAGCGGGCGTGAAAGCCATTCTGAATTATGCCCCTGTCAGTCTGACTGTCCCCCCGCATGTTTACGTACAGTATATCGACCCGGTCATCCACTTACAACGCATGACCTATTATTTAGAATAGGCTTTTTCGTGGCGCTCAAGATCCGTTGCGTGCTTGCATGAGAGCTAGAAGAACGTCCGGATTGGGAATTTGCTCGACGGGGACCTTCAATTCACTTGATCGACCATTCTCATCCACGATCGCCAGACTCAAGGCGCCTCTACCGATACTGGCCTGACGAACTCGCCCCCACGGCAAAGTTTTTTGATTGATAACAACCCCTCTTGCCTGACTCACAAGAATTGGTCCGAAGACGAATTCGCCGCCATTTTCGAATTCGGGAGCATACTGTGCGTAAAGCATCGGAGCGACTTTTTCGCGAATCGCTTCTGCCAGCCGTTCTACGTCTCGGAGGTTCTCGTCCATAACCAGGCGCTGACCGTTTTTTCGTACCAGTGTGTACGAATGGACTGCCCCTGTTGCGAAACCAAGCGCAAACCGGCGTGTCACTGCAACGCGAATACTGATCACCTCTTCCCATCGCCAGGTATTTTCTGATGTGTGATCTTGGATCGTGATTCCCCCTTCAAATAAGCGTATTGTTTCTCCTCGTTTTCCCAAGGCTAGGCTGAAACCGAGAAAAGCCACGAATGCAGCTAATAGCGCCATTCCTGCTGGAAGAATGATACTCCGTCCAATTACTGCTGGCCCGTGGTAATAATACGCCTGGTAGACCTCCCAGGAGCCCCAGGCAGCAATAGCGATGACAGCCAATCCACCCAGAACCCCAAGGATCCACCCAATGCCACGATTGTATCTACCCCGCCGGGCTGAGAATACTGCGATGAGGTTGCCTAGATCTGCTTCTGCCACATTCGCCTCGCTTTATATTCCAGGCTTCACGTTCCCCTGAATTACTCGCTGTACTCCTGGTTTATACCGGCGGCAAATTGCGCCGTAACACTTCCCGCATGGCCAACCCGCGAGCGGCGCCTTCTGCGGTGCATGTAATCGGGTTGTCAACCAGGTAAGCGGGGATGCCGAGTGATTTGGTGAGGAATTTATCGATGCTACGCAGCATGGCACCGCCTCCGCAGATTGCCACTCCGCGATCAATGATGTCGGAAATCAGCTCAGGCGGGGTCTTTTCCAATACGCGTCGAGATGTGCCCACCAACTCAGCCAGGGGTTCTTGCAGCGCTTCTACGATTTCGTCGGTGGTCAGATTGGCCGGGCGTGGTAACCCTGTCACCTGGTCCTGTCCCTGGATTTCCATCGACTTCTGGTCATCCTGTGGTAAGGCAGCCCCGATCTTAATTTTCAGTTGCTCGGCAGTGGGTTGCCCGATTATCAAACCATATTTTTTTCGGACGTAACCAACGATGGCATCATCTAGTTTCAACCCCCCCGTCCGAGATGTCTCTGCGGTGACGATACCGTTCATCGCCATGACTGCCGCCTGGGTAGTACCGCCACCGAGACAGATGATCATATTCCCGGACGGCGTACCGATGGGGAGGTCCACGCCCAATGCCGCAGCAAGTGGTCCTTGAATCAAAAACACCTCTCTTCCACCTGCTCCCAGTCCCGCCTCGTGTACCGCCCGGCTTTCTACACTAGTCACCCCGTAGGGGACGGTGATCATAATACGTGGCCGGAAAATGACGAAAGGCCCACTGACCTTCTTGATCAGGTCCTTTAGCAGGTTTTCGGTCACTTCAAACTCAGCGATTACGCCATGGTGTAACGGGCGGGTTACTTCGATCGACTCAGGTACACGCCCGTACATATCCCGAGCTGCTCGTCCCCATTCGACCATCTTTTGTTCTTCAACCACGATCGCGACAACGGTTGGCTCTTGCATCAGGATTTGATTACCTTCTGCAACCACCGTGTTCATCGTCCCCAGGTCGATTCCGAATTCTCGTGTGAGTGCCGGCATTGAGGCCCAGGCTCCTTAACAGATTATTAGAATGTGAAATTCAATACTTGATTATAGTGCAGGCAAGGTTTCTATGGGGTACTCTTTCCCCCAATGTGCGTGCCATCCCTAAATATTTGCACTAATACTCCTTCCGCTGACGGAAACGGCGTGCTGCCGATAACCGCAAGTTGGATTTGCGTAGCGCAGCTTGCAAAGAAAGATAAGTGTCGGTATCCCGTGGAACCCCCTCCTTGAGAAGTTGTTCAGCGCGCTGGCGGGCAGCTTCCGCTCGAGCCACGTCAATTTCTTCCACATTCTCAGCCGCATCCGCCAGCACGGTTACCTGGTCGGGCTCAACTTCAACGATCCCACCTGCAACAGTAAAGTGCTCTTCACGTCCCTGGGTACGGACGGTAATCACCCCGTATTGCAGCGTCGATAAAAGAGGCGCGTGGTGCGGTAGGATGCCCATCACCCCCGCCGAGCCCGGGAGCACGACAATGTCAACATCTCCCGAATATACCGGGCGATCTTGGGAAACGATTTCGCAGCGAATCGGCATAATTGCTCCTTAAGCTCCAACCGCTGTTAAGCTTTCACCTTTTTTGATAGCGTCGTCGATCGTTCCAACCATCATAAAAGCCTGTTCGGGCAATTCGTCAAGCTTACCATCCAGAATTTCCCGGAAACCGTGGATGGTCTCTTTGATCGGCACATACGCGCCAGGGATGCCGGTAAAACGCTCAGCAACGTGGAAAGGCTGGGAGAAAAAGCGTTCGATCTTCCTGGCGCGAGATACGACCAACTTATCGTCTTCATTCAACTCGTCGATTCCCAGGATTGCAATGATATCTTGCAGATCTTTATAGCGCTGTAGGACGCGTTGCACCTCTCGAGCTGTATAATAATGCTCGTCTCCGACGACATTAGGGTCCAGGATGCGCGAAGTGGATGCCAGCGGATCGACCGCCGGATAAATGCCCTTTTCTACAATCGATCGTTCCAGAGCAATGGTCGCGTCCAGATGTGCGAAGGTCGCCACAGGCGCCGGATCCGAATAATCGTCTGCGGGTACATATACCGCCTGCATCGAAGTGATCGAACCGTGCAGGGTGGATGTGATGCGTTCCTGGAGCTCGCCCATTTCCGTAGCTAAGGTGGGCTGGTAGCCCACAGCCGAAGGCATGCGCCCTAACAATGCCGAAACCTCTGAGCCGGACATGGTAAATCGGAAAATATTGTCGATGAATAAAAGTACGTCCTTCCCCTGGTCGCGGAAGTATTCCGCCATCGAAAGCGCCGTCAGCGCCACCCGAAGGCGGACGCCGGGTGGTTCGTTCATCTGGCCGTATACCATTACCGTGTCCTTCATGACCCCCGATTCGAGCATTTCACGGTAAAGCTGGGTTCCTTCTCGGGTACGTTCCCCGACCCCAGCGAAAACCGAGTTCCCCTGATGCACCGTGGCGATGGAACGGATTAATTCCATGATGATCACTGTTTTTCCGGTGCCGGCGCCTCCGAAAATACCGATTTTCCCACCTTTGGTGAAAGGTGCAATCAGATCGATAACCTTGATCCCGGTCTCAAATATGTCCACGCGAGTAGCTTGCTCTTCGAAAGTTGGCGCAGGCCGGTGTATAGGGTAAAACATCTGGCTGTTGACTTCACCTTGATGGTCGATTGGGCGGCCGAGAACATTGAAAATACGCCCTAGTGTGACCGGCCCAACCGGCACCTGGATCGCCGCACCAGTCCGGTATGCTGGTACTCCACGCTGGAGGCCATCTGTCGTATCCATAGCAACACAGCGCACCCAATGGTGCCCCAAGTGGTTTTCCACTTCCAGAACCAGGGCATCTTTGCCTTCGCGGGGAATCTCGATCCCTTCATAGACATCCGGAAGGGAACCTTCCGGGAATTCAATATCTACCACCCCACCTTGGATTTGAACCACGTGACCGGTCGTTCGATCCATCACAACCTCCAACTATATATTCCCAATCCGGTTCCCCGGTCAATTTCCTTTGGATAATGCTTCAGCTCCACCGACGATATCCAACATATCGTTGGTTATGGTTTGCTGGCGAGCTTTGTTATATTCCAACTGCAAGACCGATGATAATTCGAAGGCGTTTTCGGTGGCATTGCGCATGGCTACCATGCGGGCGGCGTGCTCACTGGCCAAAGCACTCAGGATAGCCTGGTAAACCTGAAGCTCGGTAAAACGGGTAAGGACGGTATCCAGGATCTCACGTTGGTCTGGCTCATACGTAAACACGGCTCTGGATCCAACCGGTTCTTCGACCTCTTTGTAATCTTTTACCCGCTTTTCGCTCTCCACCTGAAGAGGCAGCATCTGCTTAATTACCGGGTGTTGAACGATCATGTTGACAAACTCGGTGTACGCCAGAAAAACCTGGTCGACTTCCCCGGCGAGGAATTCATCGATGGCTATCCGACCAATCGATGAGACATCCGCAAAGCCGGGTGCGTCAGGCAGATTGCTAAACTCAGCGATTACCCCCCGTCCACGCCTTAAGAGCATGTCGCGCCCTTTACGCCCTATGGTTACGTAATGCACCTCAAATGGTTGCTGTGAGAAGTGGAGAAGGACGTTACGGACGACGTTGACATTATAGGCGCCCGCCAGACCGCGATCACTGCTGATCATCAATACCAGGGCACGCTTAACTGTCGCGGGCGTTTTTAGTAAGGGGTGTAAAGAGGCATGTCCGGGTTGGCGAGCCAGGTGAACCAACACCTTCCAGGCTTTTTCTGCGTAAGGTTGCGTAGCCAGGACGGCCGCAGTGGCCTTGCGGACTTTGCTGGCGCTCACTGTTTCCAATGCCCGGGTGACCTGGGCGATATTCTTAACACTCCGGATGCGGAGCCGCATTTCTCTTGCCGATGCCATGATTCCCTCGTCGGGATTCTTCCCGGTTTAGCTCCAGGTTGAGTTGAAACTCAGAATGGCTTGCCGGAGTCTGGCTTCGCCTTCCAGTGAGATCCGTCGTTTGTCGAGGATTTCTCGCCCGACTTCCGGATAGGAGGTATCCATGAAATGGAGGAACGCGTGCTCCCATTCTCGGACACGATCTAGTTCAACGTTGTCCGTAAAACCCTGCGTCCCGGCGTACAGGCTCAGTACCTCATTCGCAAGAGACATGGGTTGGTATTGGGGTTGCTTGAGGATTTCCTGTAAATGCTGCCCCCGGTTCAACTGTGACTGGGTGGTTTTGTCCAAATCGGAGCCAAACTGCGCGAAGGCAGCCAGCTCACGGAAAGCCGCCATATCCAGGCGTAAGCGAGCTGCGACTTGTTTCATCGCCTTCGTTTGAGCATCTCCACCCACCCTTGAAACCGAGATGCCGACGTTGATTCCCGGGCGAATCCCGGCGTTGAACAAATTGCTCTCCAGGTAAATCTGTCCATCGGTGATGGAAATCACATTGGTGGGGATGTAGGCTGAAACATCCCCCAATAGAGTCTCAATGATCGGTAAAGCAGTCAGTGATCCGCCGGTGCAATCCACCTGGGCGATCTTATAATTTTCCGGATGTTCTAAGCGCTTGAGGGCTTGTTCCGCTTTTTGAAGATTCAGCGGACCGTCATAGACCTGCCCATCAATCGCATCCTCCCGACTCGTTTTCACATTCGGAAAATCGTTCGGTACGACGACATACTGGTTAGCAAGGCGGGCAGCCCGTTCCAAGAGACGGGAGTGCAGGTAAAAAACATCGCCCGGGTAAGCTTCGCGCCCCGGGGGACGCCGCATGAGCAGCGAGACTTGCCGGTAAGCCCAGGCGTGCTTAGATAGGTCGTCATAAATTACCAGGGCATCCCGTCCAGATTCCATGAACTCCTCGCCAATCGCACACCCGGCATAAGGTGCGATGTATTGGAGTGCAGCCGCTTCGTCTGCGGAAGCCACCACGACGACCGAATGATCCATCGCGCCAAATTTTTCCAGAATCCCCAAGCTGCGAGCAACTGCCGATTTCTTTTGGCCGATAGCTACGTAGATACAAATGAGATCTTTACCTTTTTGGTTAATGATCGTATCGATTGCTAGTGCAGTTTTACCGGTTTGTCGGTCGCCAATGATCAGCTCTCGTTGGCCGCGCCCGATAGGAATCATCGCATCGATGGCCTTAATTCCGGTCTGCACGGGGGTATCTACATCCTGCCGTTCTACCACCCCAGGAGCGATACGCTCGATTGGACGGTAATGAGTGAATGCCACTGGACCTTTCCCATCGATCGGCTGGCCTAATGCATTCACCACCCGTCCGATCAGGCCATCGCCGACCGGCACCGATGCGATCCGCCCGGTGGAACGCACATGCATGCCCTCACCAATCCCGGCGTAATCGCCCATGATAATCACACCGACGCTGTCTTTCGACAGGTTGAAGGCGATCCCCATTGCGCCCTGTTCGAATTGAACCAGTTCTTGCGACCGGACATCTGCCAGGCCAGCCACGCGTGCAATCCCGTCACCTGCATCAATGACGGTGCCGATATCGCGGATTTCGTACTGTGGATTGAATAAATCAATCTTGTTTTGAAGCTCTCCCGCAATTTGATTGATCAGGTCGGACATCCATCCTCCAAATCCGTCAATAATTTAGAACTTTAGCCTGGGATCCAAGCGCCGGGTTCGTGTACCTTCAGTTTTCATGTGCTGGTTCTCATCGATTGACGAAAAAGATTCGTGGTTTTCCTAGGTGCTCAGGAGGGTGATCTCGCTGTAAGCCAGAAAACAGATGCAGGTGTTCGATTGGGGGTCATTCGGGGTGCCAGCCGGGGTAAATCATACCTGAACTCAAGCATCTTGTCCAGTTTGCCTGGTTCCAGGGCATGTTGCCGTCGCTAGCAAAACCTTCAAGACCCGCTCCTACAACATTAAATCGATACCCAACAGGTAGTTGAATCTTCACGTGGAGAAGTATTGTAACGCCAGACGTAATCGGGTTTCCACCTCGGCGGGTGCGTCACGCGGGATCGCCTGGACGGCTGCCTGGGCTTCGACGATGCTGTACCCAAGTGCAGTGAGTGCGCCAATGATTTCAGCCTCGATGTCGCTCAGGGTGGTAATCCCTTCGAAGCCGCCTACTTCAGCGCCTATCTTTCCTTGCAAGTGAAGCAAAATTTTTTGGGCAGTCTTCTTCCCAACCCCCGGGACACGCGAGAAGACATCAGCCTGCTCGCTCACTACCGCTCGCCGGATTGCATCAGTGGAAAGGACCGAAAGGATCATCAGCGCTATTCTAGGGCCAACGCCATTCACTCCCAACAACAATGTGAAAAATTCGCGCGCTTCAACTGTATCAAAACCGTAGAGCGCCAGAAGATCCTCCCGAACGACCAGGTGGGTATGTAAGGTAGCAATTTCACCGCGCCTTGCCTGATCTCGGACAGCAGCCGGCACAAATACCCGCAAACCTAGTCCACCTAAACCGACGGTCAGACTATCACTCTCAACTTCCAAGACTTCCCCACTAATAGATGCAATCATAGAACCACTCCACAAATGATGGGTTTAACAATCAGAACGAGTGATCGTTTACCGGGTGAAGCGCTGACCATAGGCGCTAAAGACCTGGTGACTTGCGTTGGTGATATATCTCATACAGGATAACACCCGTCGCAACGGCCAGGTTAAGCGAATCACTCCTGCCCGCCATAGGGATCGAGACAACATGATCACACAGCCAGAGATGCGCTTCGAGCAAGCCCATTCGTTCGCTCCCCATCAACAAAACCAAAGGATCTGGATATTGAACTGCGTGGTAATCGTCCGTAGCTGCCCCGGAAGCGCCAACCACGTTCACCCCGGTGCGTTTCTTCCAGCCGGAGAATTCATCCAGGCTGGTCCGCACCAGGCGCTGCGAAAAAATTGCTCCCATGCTGGCGCGCCAGGAGCTGGTCTCATAGGGATCGGTTGAGTGATCCAACAGGATCACTCCCAATCCCCCGACCGCGTCATTCGTCCGTAAAATCGTCCCCAAGTTGCCTGGGTCAGCGACGGAATCGAGTGCCACCCATAAGTCTCCGCGATCCGGTTGAATTTCAGCGAGTCCAGTCCAGTGCTGGCGTACAACCGCACCGATGCCTTGCGGTCTCTCTTTGACGGAAAGCTCCTTGAAGACTTCCGGGCTTACTTCGAGCACTGGAACATCGGTTTCACAAGCCTGGCGAATCAGATCCTTTCCGAACGGGCTGGTCAGCAGTTCGGGGGCAACGATCAAGCTATCGATCTCAGCGCCCACTTGAACTGCTTCTCCCACGATGCGCAAACCTTCGATGTAATAGGAACCGGTTTTTTCGCGCTCCTTCCGTTCGCGGAGCAAGCGCCGGATTTGTTTGATTCGGAGGTTCGCCGGGCTGGTGATCGGCATACGATTAATCCTGAGATTGTCCGCGCAGCATCTGATCGTGGAAACGAGCGCTGTGCAGATGACAGATGGCAACCGCCAGGGCGTCGGCAGCATCATCCGGCTTGGGAACGTCTTTCAAACCCAGCAAAGCGCGCACCATCTGCTGCACCTGGTTTTTATCCGCTCCGCCATACCCAACGACCGCTTGCTTCACTTCCATCGGGGTATATTCTGCGATTTTTAATCCTGCTTCAGCCAGAGATAACAAGGCCACACCCCTGGCTTGACCGACAGCAATTGCCGTGGTGACGTTGCGTTGGAAAAATAACTTCTCCACCGCGCCGCCAGTGGGCTGGTGGAGAAGCAATATTTCCTCAAGCTGGTGATAGAGAATTACCAGGCGTTCTGGCATGCACAGATTTGGAGGGGTGGTAATCACTCCGTAATCGATCAGGCCGAGGCTGCCGTCTGCGGCATCCGTAATCAGGCCGTAGCCGGTGGTTGCCGTCCCAGGATCGATGCCGATGATGCGCATTCAGGTTCAGTCCGAGTCATCCAGGGCTGCCATGGCCTCCTCGGAAATGTGCAGATTGTGATACACATTCTGCACGTCGTCCAACTCTTCGAGGCCTTCCACGATGCGTAATACTTGCAAGGCTTCGTCGGTTGGCAGCTCGAGCTCCTGGTTCGGGATCATACGGAGACCAGCGTCTTCTGGGTGAATACCTTCTGCCTTCAAGCGGTCGCCGATGGATTTAAAGAGTTCGGGCGGCGCCAGAATTTCAATTGATTCGTCGTCAATTTGTACGTCGTTTGCGCCAGCTTCGACTGCCAGCTCGAAGATCTTATCCGGATCAAGCCCGGCGGCGGGGAACTCGAAATACGAAGCCCGGGTAAACTGCCAACCCACTGAACCACTCTCTCCCATGGTTCCACCACTACGCGTCAGGGTGTGCCGGATTTCAGAAACGGCCCGGTTCCGGTTATCGGTGACGCATTCGATCATCAGAGCTACTCCATGGCTGGCGTAGCCTTCGTAGGTGATCTCTTCGAGCACCGAGCCATCTTTGCTCTCACCGGTGCCGCGTTTGATCGCGCGGTCGATACTATCTTTCGGCATATTTTGTGATCGCGCTCGTTCGATGGCCAACTGTAAGTGAATATTCATGGAGGGATCACCACCGCCTTCGCGAGCAGCCATCAAAATCTCGCGCGCGAAACGGGTGAAGATCGCCCCTTTCTTGGCATCGGCGGCGCCTTTCTTACGCCTGATCGTTGCCCAATGGGAATGTCCTGACATAGATAATCTCCTTACATACATCTCAGGATGTCATTTTCGGATTTTCATAAATTATACCATGCAAGCACGATGGCACTCCGAATTGTAGTAATTGTGCTCGAACAAAGCCTTTCTGGTCGTTTCGGGAAACGCCTTTCAAAAATGCAAACACAAATATTCAATTACATCCGTCCATTACTACCGGTAAAATCAAATACTACAATAACTGTGCAAAATAACCATATCCCAACCAGAGTTCTACCTAAAATAAAAACCGTTATCCAAGACGACATGTCAATATGACCGGATTCCCCACCAGATTCAGATTGCTGCAATTAATGCTGTTTCTCGCTTTGCTGGTCAACACTGCCAGAGCCACGCCGATCCGGGTCATCCCGGTGACTCGCGCGATCGAGGAGGAAACTCTCCAAATCGGGAGGAACCCCCTATTTCCATCGACCAATTTATCTGCTTTTATCGATTCGGTTAAAAACGGTGAACATCTTACCCCGGTGGGCATTTATGCGGATTACAGTTTTGCCTACCCGATCGTCCAGCAACCCAATATCGATTCGGTTTACGTCTCGACGAAACCCGGCGTTGTCACCCAATTCGGGATGGCAGCTCGGAATGGCGTCATTGGCCTACTAGCGCATAATACCCTGGCCGGTGCTCAATTTACGAACTTGTCGCTAAATCAGCGGGTGCTCGTTGTCTACGGGGATGGCACCTTGCGTGCTTATACCATCCAATCGGTGCGACACTTCCAGGCTTTGAATTCCACCAACCCGTATTCCGACTTCGTCGATCAGGAGAATCCAGGCCGGACTCTTACCAGCGCCCAGCTTTTCAATGAGATGTACGGGAGCGAGGAAACCCTCGTGTTCCAAACGTGCATCCAGAAGGACGGGAATCCGTCATGGGGGAGATTGTTCATCCTGGCGACCCCCGAGGTTCAAGATCCAGGAAGTATCCTACCGAGATACTGGCAACCCATGACGATCCATTAAAAAGATTCTATTTCACTTCCATAGGAGTCGCCTGTAACCGATAACCGTAGGCTTCATGGTTCAAGATCAGTTTCGGTTGAGAAGGTTCTGACTCGATTTTTTTCCGAAGTAAGTAAACCAAGTATTTAATCCGTTTGCGGGCGCCAAAGGAATCTTCACCCCACACTTCTCGGGCAATCACCTGGTTGCTGACCCCACGCGGCGCCCGGCGGGCAAGCACCAAGAGGACGGCATACTCTCGTGGGGTCAGGTGAAGGAGATTTCCCTTTAAGCTGACCTCTTGATCATCGGTATCTATAGTCAGGCTAACATCCGGAAAAGCCATGAGCTGCATCGTTGTACTTGTTCGAGCACGGCGCAGCACGGTCTTCACCCTGGCGACCACCTCAGCGTTAAAAAAAGGCTTGGTGAGGTAATCGTCTATTCCCAACGACAAGCCTTTCACAATATCGTCTTTATTATCTCGAGCAGATACGACGATGACAGGAGCGGTTGTCACTTTGCGTAATGCATCAAAAGTCTCCCAACCATCGTGATCCGGCATCATCAGATCAAGCAGTACCAAGTGTGGAGGAAAATCTGCCACTTTGCGAAGAGCTTCAT
>JAQTMA010000116.1 GCA_028714615.1 Anaerolineaceae bacterium
AACCTGGAGAAGGTCGAAACGCTTTCCAGCCAATTGGCGGTTACAGCCAGCGCTAGCTTATGGGGAGACCACACCCGCATTTATGAAGTCAAGAATTTGGCATTATACTTTCCATTGCCATAAGGTTTTGTTGAAAGGAATGTATCTATGACAGGTGTCCTCCCTCCTCGCACCGCGCCGCTCCTTCAGTTCCACGGGACTGAAGCATACCCAAACCTGGCCTGGCAAGGCTCGGAGCCGTCACTCGCTTACACCCCGGACGAGATCAAGGCAGCCTTCCTCCAGCTCGACCAGCCTTGCACGCTGCTCCGCACGGGCGAACGGGTAGGCGTGGCGATTTCCGGAAGCCTTGTCTCTACCGGAAACCCCAACTCCCGAGAGGTGCTTGCCTTCGCACCACCCATCCTGCCCGGCCAGTTTGGGGATCCAACTTTTCGAGCACAGTATGGCTTGAGATACGCCTATATGGCCGGAGCGATGGCTAACGCAATCGCGTCTGAAGAAATGGTGATTGCCTTGGGGAAAGCAGGCATGCTGGCTTCGTTCGGCGCTGCCGGGCTCCCACCAGCTCGCCTGGAAACCGCTATTCAGCACATCCAAAAAGCTCTCCCCTCCGGTCCCTATACCTTCAATTTGATCCACAGTCCGAGTGAAGAGGCTCTCGAACGTCGCGCGGTAGAGCTCTACTTGCGTTATGGTGTCCACGTGGTTGAAGCCTCTGCCTACCTGGCCTTGACCCAATATATTGTTTGGTATCGAGCAGCCGGCCTTTCCCTCGCTTCTGACGGTGAAATCCAGATCAATAATCGAGTGATTGCCAAAATCTCGCGGAAAGAAGTGGCTATTAAATTTCTGGAACCGGCTCCTATGGCAATCATCCAGACGCTTGTAGCGGCCGGCGTGATCACTCCACTGCAAGCCGAGCTGGCCCAGCGTGTGCCGATGGCCGATGACATCACCGTCGAAGCAGACTCGGGCGGGCATACGGACAACCGGCCACTGGTCAGTTTAATCCCGACCATGTTGGCCTTACGGGATGATATACAGCACAAGTATGGCTACGCACAACCCGTCCGCATTGGCGCAGCCGGGGGAATCAGCACGCCTGCCTCCACGTTGGGCGCCTTCGCGATGGGCGCAGCCTACGTGGTGACCGGCTCAGTCAACCAGGCTTGCATCGAGGCTGGCGCCAGTCTGCATACGCGCCAGTTGCTGGCCAAAGCCAGTATGACTGATGTCACCATGGCGCCTGCCGCAGATATGTTTGAGATGGGCGTGCGCGTACAGGTACTTAAATCTGGAACCCTCTTTGCTTTGCGCGCTGCCAAGTTGTATGAGATCTACAATAAATATGATTCGATCGAAGCCATTCCGGTCGAAGAACGGGAGAAGCTTGAAAAGCAAATTTTCCAACGCGACCTGGACGATGTCTGGGATGAGACTGTTCGCTTTTTCTCCGAGCGTGATCCGGCTCAGATCGAGCGCGCCCTGGCTAAGCCCCATGTAAAGATGGCCTTGATTTTCCGCTGGTACCTGGGACTTTCCTCGCGCTGGTCAAACTCTGGTGTAGTAGGCCGGGAGATGGATTACCAAATTTGGTGCGGTCCCGCGATGGGCGCTTTCAACGATTGGACCCGCGGGACGTATCTGGCCGATCCAACCAACCGTCACGTGGTGGATATTGCTTTGCACCTCCTTACCGGAGCAGCCTACCTATGCCGCTTGCACAACCTGCAACTCCAGGGAATGCAAATCGATGCTACCGAGCTTGCCTACCTCCCAACAACTCCGCTCGCCAATGGAATGATCTGATTTTTGGAAGCTCAGAAATTTACCGTGGCTGGCTCCTGATCGATGCCAACCCTTGACGAGCGTTCGTGAACCCCGTAGAATGGTATTGACAATCGACCGGAAGCAGGCGAGAGTCCCGTACTTGTGCCAGGCACCGAAGGGGCAAACCTGGGGAAATCGAATCCCAGGCGAATCTCTCAGGTAAAAGGACCCTGCTTCTGGCTCCTCTGGAAAGACGTCCTATACCGGCGTGGAAAACAGCAATTGTTTTTCGGAAACCCCACCGGTTATTGACAGGGGACACCTGCACTGTGGGTGTCCCCTATTCTTTTCTCACCATGAACATCATTTCACCAGGAGGTCGAATCATGAGTATTCCTACTGATCGCAAATATACCAAATCGGATGAGTGGGTCAAAGTCGAAGGCGCCACAGCTACCATTGGCATTACGGATTATGCCCAGGAACAACTTTCGGATGTGGTCTTTGTCGAAGTCACCATCGCTGTTGGTGAAACGGCGAAGAGCGGCACCATATGCGCCACCGTCGAATCGGTCAAGGCTGCTGCTGACGTTAACCTGCCGGTTAGTGGAAAGGTCATTGCAATCAACGAGGGTCTGCCTTCCACCCCAGAATTGGTCAATACAGATCCGTTTGATAAGGCCTGGATGCTCAAAGTAGAACTGAGCAATCCTGGCGAGCTAGACGGCCTCATGGATGCAGCGGCTTATGATGCTTATCTCAAGGAGCGCACGCACTAATGTTCACCCCTCATACGCCCGCTGAACGGGATGAGATGCTGCGTGTTATCGGGATGAAGAATCTGGAGGATCTCTTCCAGGACGTCCCGGTGGAGCACCGCTTCCCTCAGTTAAATTTGCCCCCCGCTTTGACGGAGTTGGAAGCCTCACAACAATTAGAAGAGATCGCTTCCTACAACGAAACAACCAGAGATTTAATCTGTTTTCTCGGCGCCGGGGCTTACAACCATTACACTCCTGCCGCAGTCGATATGCTGTTACGACGCGGCGAATTCTATACGGCATATACACCCTACCAGCCGGAGATTGCCCAGGGAACGCTCCAGTCCATTTTTGAATATCAGAGCCTGATGGCCAACCTGACCGGGATGGATGCTTGCAACGCCTCCCATTATGACGGGGCGACTGCCACTGCTGAAGCGGTAATCATGGCTTATTCGAACTTCCGCGGTAAACGGACGAAAATCGTATGCTCTCCGGCCGTCCATCCACAAAACCGCGCCGTCGCACGCACCTATACACAGGGGTATGAGGACCTGGTTTTCGTTGGTGATGGTCCGGATACCGATCCGAACGCCAATCCGGATGCATTGCTCCCACTCATCGACCAACAAACCGCACTGGTTATCGTCCAATACCCGGATTTCTTTGGACGCATCTACGACTATACCAGCCTGATCCAGACTGCCCATGCCTCCGGAGCGCTGGTGGCTGTCGTGGTCAATCCTACTGCGCTTGGTCTGCTCAAGACTCCCGGGGAAATGGGTGCTGATCTGGTGGTTGGTGAAGGTCAACCTTTGGGTTTGCCCCTCTCTTATGGTGGACCGTATTTGGGTATTTTCGCCACACGGAAAGAGTTCGTGCGGAAAGTTGCCGGCCGGCTGGTCGGTGAAACCGTGGATACTCGCGGGCAGCGTGCTTACGTGCTCACCCTGACCGCACGCGAACAGCATATCCGTCGCGAGCGTGCGACTTCCAACATCTGCACCAACGTCGGACTACTGGCATTAGCCGCAACTATCTACCTGAGCCTGTTAGGCAAACATGGCTTCCGTCAAGTAGCCGAGTTGTGTTATCAAAAAGCTCACTACGCAGCCCAACGCATCGCCGAGATACCGGGCTACAGCCTCTGCACGGACGTGCCCTTCTTCCATGAGTTCATGGTATGTTGCCCCCAGCCAATCGAAGAGATCAATGCCCACCTGTTGGAGCACGGCATCCTGGGAGGTTATGACCTTAGCCTCAACTACCCCACCTTAAAGAATCACATGCTCATTGCAGTCACTGAAATGAATGCCAAGGATGACATCGACATGCTGGTAGAAGCCCTGCAGGAGGTATCGAATGACTGAGGCAACTATCTACGAGCTTTCTTCACCTGGTCGCACCGGCGTTGTTTTCCCACAACCCGATGTTCCCTTCACGGATCTGCCAGGCGCTTTTTTGCGCGAGGATTTGCCCTTGCCTGAGCTTTCCGAGCTGGACGTCGTACGCCATTTTACACACCTCTCACAGCTTAACTACAGCATCGATGGCGGTTTCTATCCCTTGGGATCATGCACCATGAAATACAACCCCAAGATAAATGAGGAAGTTGTCCGGTTGCCCGGGTTTGCCTTCACCCACCCACTCCAGCCGATCGAAACGGTGCAGGGTAACCTGCATTTGATGTACCAGCTTCAAGAATGGATTAAGGAGATTGCCGGGTTTGCAGCAGTTAGCCTTCAGCCGGCTGCCGGAGCACAGGGAGAGTTGGTAGGAGTGCTCATCATGCGCGCCTATCACTGTTCAAGGGGAGACACTCGCCGCGTCAAGGTGCTCATTCCCGATTCCGCGCATGGCACCAATCCGGCATCTTCTGCAATGAGCGGCATGCGGGTCGTTTCTGTACCTTCGGACATCCGCGGAAACATCGATCTCGATGCACTTCGAGCTGTCTGCGACGATACATTGGTTGGACTAATGCTGACGAACCCAAACACCCTGGGTTTGTTCGATGAGCATCTGCGCGAGATTATCGAGATCGTCCACGCAGCCGGCGGGTTGGTCTACGGTGACGGCGCCAATCTGAATGCTCTCCTTGGCATCATCCGTCCAGGCGATAGCGGTATCGACCTGATGCATTTTAATCTGCACAAAACATTTTCAACCCCTCACGGCGGGGGAGGCCCCGGATCCGGTCCTGTGGGTGTCGCATCCCACCTGGCTGAGTTCCTCCCCGATCCGATCATCAGCATCGTCGAACCTGGGGATGACGAGGTGCCACCTCTGTATGGCTTTGCCCACCCCGCCCACTCTATTGGACGCATCAAGGCATTCAATGGGCACTTTGGCATGTTTGTCCGCGCGTATACCTATATGGCCATGCAAGGCCCACAGGGCTTGCGGGAGGTGTCTGAATTTGCCGTCCTTAACGCGAACTATCTGCTAGCCAGGTTGCGAGATGCCTACTGCCTACCGTATGCGCGCAATTGTATGCATGAGTTCGTGCTCGAAGGCAAGTGGGATGAAGTTCCGGACGTGCATGCGCTGGATATTGCCAAGCGCCTGATGGACTACGACTTTCACCCCCCAACGAACTACTTCCCGCTCATCGTTCACGAAGCGCTCATGATCGAGCCAACCGAAACAGAAAGCAAGCAAACTCTGGATACCTTCGTGGATGCCATGCTCAGGATCGCCGGTGAAGCCCACACCCACCCCGAACTCCTCAAAGAAGCTCCACACAAAACCCCGTTTGGCCGCCTGGATGAAGTTAAAGCTGCCCGCGACCTGGTGTTATGCTGCTGGCTGCCCGAAGATCTGTAAACAATAGTGCGGCGGCCACACTCTGCCGGGTGTGACCGCCGCAGCCCCACCCCAATTCTTGTGAATCTGTAATCTAACTGTAAGCTCGTAAATAGAATTTCTATTGAAAACCATCTCCTTCCGTGTGATAATGCTTGTTAAGGACCCTATCCTTCAATATGTTGGTAAGATCCTTGCAACCTTCGAAACTGCGGACTGAAAGGAGGTGATGGCACATGCAAGTTCCAAGGTTGGAATCGGGTCAAGGGATGGTGGAATATGCGCTCATTTTCGCTCTAGTCGTGCTTGTTGTCATCATAGCCCTGACACTCCTTGGCCCAGCAATTGGAAATGCATTCAGCAACTTGATTTCGCTTCTCTAGCCACGTTTGATTATTTTGAAGTTCTCATTTTTCGTCAATTACTTATCAAAAAGCCGCCTTTTATAAGGCGGTTTTTTGATTTCCCAATCCTCTTGCCTTATGCTACACTGTCTTTAAGTAATTGTTGATCCTTTTACTCTTCTTAGGCGGCTCACTCCGCCAGGAGGTAACGCTTGGAAACCATTCTTGATGGTAGCCGCGATTACTTCTGGTATCCAACCCCAGAGATCGCCAATAATGCTCATCTATTCCACTTTATGCAAGCTAATGGGCTGAGCGATTTCTATTCTCTTCTGAACCGCTCAACTGAAGATGTACCATGGTTCACTCGTGCATTACTCGAATACTTGGATATTCGTTTTTATCAACCTTATTCACGCGTTCTCGACCTTTCGCGCGGACCCGAATGGCCGCAATGGTGTGTGGATGGAAAAATGAACATCGTCCATAACTGCCTGGATAAACGCATCGGGACGCCGTCCGAAAACCAGTTAGCCATGGATTGGGAGAGCGAATCCGGAGGCACTCGCAGGATGACCTACGGGGAGCTTTTCCGTAAGGTCAATCAGGCTGCAAATGCCTTACGTTCTCTGGGTATCAGCAAAGGTGACCCGGTCGGCCTCTTCATGCCCATGATCCCGGAGATTGCCATCGCGCTATTAGCGATAGCGAAAGTAGGCGGTATCATCCTTCCGCTATTCTCCGGTTACGGCGCCGGAGCAGTGGCTACCCGTCTGGCCGATGCCGGCGCAAAAGCTGTGTTTACCGCGGACGGGTTTACCCGCCGCGGCCGGCCGGTCGAGATGAAGGCGGTGGTTGATGAAGCCGCATCCACCGTTCCAACCTTACAACACGTGATTATTGTCGACTATTCCGCCTTGCCATACCCCCTCATTCCCGGCCGTGACCACCGTTGGCGTGACCTGGTCGAGTGCCAATCCGACCAATCTGATACGGAGGTGACCGCTGCGGAGGATACCCTCATGCTCATCTACACCTCCGGAACGACAGGGCGTCCGAAGGGCACGATTCACACCCACTGTGGCTTTCCGATCAAAGCCTCGCAAGATATGGCATTTGGTACCGACGTCCACCCCGGCGAAACCATTTATTGGGTTACGGATATGGGCTGGATGATGGGCCCTTGGGAATTGTTTGGCGCTCTGGTGCTGGGGGCTGCTTTCTTTATGTATGATGGCGCCCCCGATTACCCCGCTCCAGACCGGCTATGGTCCATGGTGGAACGTCACAACATCCATAAACTGGGCATATCCCCGACGCTCATCCGGGCGTTGATCCCCTATGGTGACGAGCAGTTCTCGGGGAAAGACCTCTCCTCCCTGCGCTTGCTATCCCTCACCGGTGAACCATGCAACCCCGAACCCTGGCGGTGGTTATTCGAAAAGGTGGGCCACAGCCGCCTTCCAATCATCAATTATTCGGGTGGCACCGAAATATCCGGCGGTATCTTGATGAGCAATCCTCTTCTCCCGATGAAACCTTGCTCTTTCAACGCGCCATGTCCCGGCATGGCTGTAGACGTTCTGGACGAGCATGGGCATTCCTTGGTCGACCAGGTGGGTGAGTTGGTGATCAAGACCCCCTGGATCGGGATGACCCGCGGTTTTTGGAAAGACCCTGAACGTTACCTGGAAACTTATTGGTCGCATTGGCCCGGAGTATGGGTGCATGGCGATTGGGCTGCAGTTGACCAAGAAGGTCAATGGTATGTATTTGGTCGCTCGGACGATACCATCAAGATTGCGGGGAAACGCCTCGGTCCTGCTGAAGTCGAATCTATCCTGGTAGAACATCCTGCTGTCCTGGAGTCAGCCGCCATCGGCGTGCCAGACCCGATTAAGGGAAACCGCATGGTGATATTCGTCGTTCTCAAGCCTGGGTTTCAGCCTTCTGATCCCTTGCGGAGTGAGCTCATTGACAAGGTGATCAACGACCTGGGGAAGGCGCTCGCTCCACACCGGTTGTTTTTCGTGGAAGATCTGCCCAAGACGCGGAATGCCAAAGTCATGCGGCGCATGGTCCGCTCCACCTACCTGGAGATGGATCCCGGAGACCGGTCCTCTCTGGTCAATCCCGAATCCCTCGAGAGCATCCAGCATGCCCATTGAGAATGCAAGCCCGAGGATTGCCCTTCTATCTCCATTGGCGTCTCGCATCCTGGCTCATCACGCCCCGCAGGGTCGCAGTAATGACTGCGGTCCATATAGTGCAGCAATCCTGATCAATACCTTTTGCGGGGAGGGAGTCGATCCATCCAACCTGGCCCGCGAACTGGACCGCATTCGTTGGCTTGGCCTGTTCCCCATCATTCGGCGCATCCCCAGGTGGGCTACCTTTCCTTGGGGCGTCGCTGATGCGCTGTCCCAGCGAGGGCTTAGTGCTCAGTGGCGATCATTTGGTTCAGCTTCTCAATTAATCCGGGCGTTGAATACCGGCAAGATTCCGGTCGTGTTTATCGGCAGTTACCGTCCTTTATGGGGTCACGTCATGGTGCTTTTGGCATGCAATCCCCAACGAGGATGGGGTTTTGCCGACCCGGGCTGGCCAACCGCGGAGCTTCACTGGCTCTCCGAGATTACCTTCCGCTCCCAATGGCGCACTTATGCAAATACCTGGGTCGAGGTCAATCCGCAAAATTAGCGTAATTCGCATTATTCGCGGATTTAGCTTTCTATAAACTCATTCAATCTCCAGCGTCACGGGGCAGTGATCTGAACCATAAACGTCGCCGCAAATGACCACATCCTTCACCCGCTCCATCAGCCCGCTTGAGACCAGGAAATAATCCAACCGCCAACCGATATTCTTTTCACGCGCCTTAGAAAGATACGTCCACCAGGTATATTCCACCTTTTGGGGATACAATGCACGATAAGCATCTGCAAATCCATGATCCAAATAGGTGTCGATCCAAACCCGTTCCTCGGGTAGAAAACCTGTGTTGGTAGCATTCTGCCTGGGGTGAGCCAGGTCGATCTCATTGTGGGCGGTATTAAAATCACCGGTCAGGATCACAGATTGCCCGGACGCGTGAAGGCGGTCGCACATTTCCAACAATCTTGCATAAAAATCCAGTTTATAATCCACCCGATCCTGTCCACGACCACCGTTCGGGAAATAGATATTCATCAACACAAAACCAGGGTGCCAGCTTCGCACAATGCGTCCCTCGATGTCAAAACGCGGTTCACCCATCCCAAACTCAACTTTATCAATGGGAGCTTTGAAAAAACTGGCTACTCCGCTATACCCTGGCCGTTCCGCCGGATTCCAATACCCCAAATAACCGGGGAGAATCCGCTGTTCATCGCTTAACTGCTCTGGCCTCGCCTTGATCTCTTGCAGGCATAGCACATCTGGGGATTGACCTTGGACAAATGCTCGCAGACCTTTGCTATAGGACGCCCGGTAACCGTTTACGTTCCATGTGGTGATTTTCATCGTTGTATCCTGGTTGTGGTACACTTAATCGATCGGGTGAGGTGATATCGGAATGCCAGACTCTGCCAATCGCACCATCGTTTACATAGAAGATGAGCCAGAGATGATTGATCTGGTGACCGTAATTCTAAACCGGCACGGCTTCACTGTGAAGGGCGCGCACGGTGGCAGGCAAGGTTTGGATTTGATCCACTCGGAAACCCCCGATATTATTCTGCTTGATTTAATGATGCCCGACCTGGACGGGTGGGATGTCTTCCAGCAAGTGAAAAACGACGAAATAACCAGGAACATCCCCGTGATCGTCATCACGGCTAAGTCCCAAACCATCGACAAAGTACTCGGTCTCCACATCGCCCGGGTGGATGACTATATTTGCAAACCATTCCATCCGCAGGATCTGATCGACAGTCTCAATCGTGTTCTCGCTCCCCGCTCTAGTAAACCCGGGTAAGTCTTCTTTTGGTTATCAACGTCAGCACAATTCGTATGCAGCAAATAATCGTCCATAATCAAACCGCTCCCCTTTCCACCGCCCTCCGCGTTGGTTATGCCAATTCCTTCATTAGCCGCTTACGCGGATTGATGTTCACCCGCCAACTCCCCCGCGATGCCGGACTCCTCCTCGTCCAGGACCGTGAGAATCGGGTAGAAGCAGCCATCCACATGTTTTTTGTCGGCTACAACCTGGGAACCGTCTGGTTAAATACCGCCGGTGAGGTGGTGGATCGCTGCCTGGCGCGCGCCTGGCGTCCATTCTATATGCCCTCCAGGCCAGCCCTATATACCTTGGAGATACACCCTGACCGGTTATCCGAGTTCAAGCCCGGGGACCAGGTACTTTTTGAACATGCGCCTGATTAAAGCCCTGTTCATCGTTGCGATCCTCGCACCGTCGATCGTTTTTCCCGCGCAGGCTCAACAGAGTGACCCACCTGTTTATCTCGTCCAGCCCGGGGATACGTTGATTTCGATCGCCTTTCGATTCGGGATTTCCGCCGGTGATCTGATCAGCGCGAACAGCCTTGCTGACGCCAATAACCTGCATGCTGGCGACCAGCTCATCTTGCCCGGTCTTGAAGGAATCCACGGTACCCTTACTACCCAACCCGTTGCCGTGGGTGAAAGTCTGCGTGAAATCGCCCGCCGTCATCAGATTCCCCAAACAACCTTGATCCAGCTCAACCATCTGACCAGCCCGAGTGAGTTGTACGCCGGCGCTACGCTCATCTTGCCTGCAAAAGGTGAGGATAGCCAGCTTTCAGGCAGCGCCAGCCTGGTTCCAGGGCAATCCTTGCTTGAACTGGCGGTTACCATGGGGATCGATCCCTGGCAAATGCAGTTACGTAACAACCTCCCCGCCAGTTGGGCGGCGCTTCCTGGTGACACCCTCTATTACCCCTCCGACAAACCAGCCTCAACAGTGAGCGGGATTGCCCCGTCCATCGCCAATGTCGATATTACCCCACTGCCTTTGGTCCAGGGGAAAACCATCAAAATCCAGATGAAGACCCGTTCAGCGGTGACTTTGAGCGGATCACTGCTTGGGCGCGATTTACATTTTTTACCAGGGGCGCAGAACACCTCGGTCGCTCTAACTGGGGTGTATGCCCTCCAAGAGCCCGGATTGTATCCGATCCGGCTGAGCGGCGAGCAGTCTGACGGGACTTCGTTTGATTTCGAGCAAATGATCCTGGTCTCCCCAGGTTACTATCCAAGCGACCCTCGCTTGCAGGTCGATCCAGCAACCATCGATCCCAAAGTTACCATCCCAGAATCTGAACAAATCGCGAAAATCACTGCTCCATTCACCCCCGACCGGTACTGGGAAGGAGCCTTCATCTGCCCCGGGTATGACCCCAAGTGGATCACTTCCTGGTTTGGCAACCGCCGGACCTATAACGATGATCCCACCGTCACTTTCCATGCTGGGGTCGATTATGGTGGAGGCATTGGTTTACCCATTAAAGCGCCGGCGGCCGGGGTGGTGGTATTCACTGGCTTGCTAACTGTCCGTGGAAACGCCACCATTATCGACCACGGATGGGGAGTGTATTCCGGCTTCTGGCATCAATCGCAGATCGATGTAAAAGTAGGCGACCATGTCACCCCCGGACAGGTGATCGGGCTGATCGGGGGCACCGGTCGCGTCACGGGCGCGCATCTCCATTGGGAAGTCTGGGTCAATGGCGTTCAGGTGGATCCGCTCAATTGGTTGCAGACTGTATATCCTTAACCAGATAACTTCTAGTGTATAATATCGTCTGGGTGATAATTTGTACAATACACATACCCTGATTTCAAGAAAATCATGCATTCTATAAATCTTTCATCCAACATTCCCTTGCTGGATAGGCAACCCATGGTAATTGCTCCCCTTTCTTTGCGTGAAGATTATTGGGACTCATTCGTCCTGCAAGAAGAAGACCTCGACTACCTCTACAATCGCTTACTCGAGCTTGAAACGCCACTCACCTCCAAAGAGTTGACCGCTGCTGTAGTGGAACGCCGCATACAGCGCGAAAAGCAATCGCTTGAGCAACACCTCCCTGCCGAAGGGAAACTCTATATACCCAAGGACCATTACCAGGTGGGTGATATTCTGACGTTCCCCGCCTTGGGTTGGAAAAAAGGCAAGGTGGTTGCAGTTCGCCCGGGTAAAAACCCTGAGCAACCCCCCTTTGAGGTATTCGATGTCGAATTCGAGCAGGGGAATCAGCGCCAATTTGCAGCCGGGGTGGAAAACCATCGCCTGAATCTGCCCATCGAAATCCGAACCGACGATCCCCAGCTCGATCCCGCCCAGGTTATCCACCGGTATGGTGAAAAATTATCTCGCCAACTTGAAGAAGCGCTGAAAGAAAACCCTGACCTCGTGCGCATCGCTGCCCGTTGGTTCCCGCGTGCTTTGCTCGTCGATGTCAACATCGGCCATCTTAACCTGGCTGAAGCGGTGTTGGATATGACCGCGGGTGGTCCACTCACCACCCACGCTCTGATTGAACAGATCGATCTGCCCACGGATGTGAATTCAAAACTTACCGAGTTTTCTCTCAACCTGGCCTTACAGGAGGATCCCCGCTTTGACGAGGTTGGCCCTGCCGGAGAAGTGTTGTGGTTCTTGCAGCGCCTTGAACCTGAAGCTATTCAGAAACAACAAATCTACCTGCATTACAATCCCAGTCCGATTGACCGGACATTACTCTCGCCTGAAATGATCACCCTTGAAGGCGATTTGGATGACGACCATTCCGATCTCGACCTACCTTCCAGTAACTCGAGCGATCTGACGGTCAGCCTCATATTCCCTCACTGGCGCACCGGGACACTTCCGCTCACGAGACGGATGGAGCGTTTATTCCCAACCGCTTATGAATCCCCCCGCATCCAGTTTACCCTGGTAGACGGGGATACCGGAGAACGCTTTCAGGGTTGGGTCGTCCGCCCCCAACACATTGTGTATGGATTGAGCTCATGGTATGCTGCTCAAGGACTGATTCCCGGCAGCCTGGTTCACGTCAAACGAGGGAAAAACCCAGGCGAGGTAATCGTAAAAGTTGAAAAGCGCCGTTCCTCGCGAGAATGGATCCGGACGGTCTTGGTCGGCGCAGATGGCGGCATCGTCTATGCGATGCTAAAGCAGGTGATGACGGCCACCTTTGACGAGCGCATGGCAATCGCCGTCCCCGATGTGTCTGCTATCGATTCGGTCTGGGAACAATCCGCTCGCCAGCGAGGCTC
>JAQTMA010000117.1 GCA_028714615.1 Anaerolineaceae bacterium
AAAGTACGCTTTGTCGATGCACCCCTCCTTGAAATTTCCTCCAGTCAAATCCGCTATCGGATTCGAACCGGGAAGCCTTTTCGTTATTACCTACCGCCGCCGGTCTACGATTTAGTCATTGCCGGTGGTTTGTACCAGGATTAATTCTTTCATCCTTAAGGTTCACAAAATGTCCATTCTCTTCGATCGGCTATTCACAGCGATCGCCTTTAGCCATTTTTTTGTAGATATCCTCAACGGTCAACGTGGAGTTCTATTGGCTTACCTGAGTGTCCCCCTGGCGCTTTCCAACACGACCGTCGGCCTGGTAAGCAGTATCTATATGATCTCGGCGGCGCTGGTACAACCTTTCTCAGGCTGGTTAACGGATCGGGTTGGGCCGCGGTGGTTGGTCTCGGGGGGCGTCCTTTGGATGGGCGCCTTTTTTGTATTAGCACTGCTCATTCCTGGAAAAGTGGCATTAATCCTATTGGTGATCGCCAGCCTGGGTTCAGGTATGTTTCACCCCGCCGGATCGATGCAGTCTACCTTACTGGGGCGTACCCGCTTTTCCGGACGTGAGGGAACGACCGCCTCGATCTTTTTCTTTGTTGGCCAATCGGGATATGCGCTCGGGCCATTGTTGGGGGGACCACTCCTGGCATTATGGGGGCCACCCGGGCTCGTCCTGATTGTCGCTTTGTGCTTGCCTGTCAGCGTCTACGGCAATTGGCAATTACGCTACCCAATCCGCCCTCCAGAGATCACGCTTAACAAGCCCTCGATGCTTCAGAGTAGTTGGACCTCCCTGAAGGGACAGGGGCGGGTAGTGACTGCCTTGTTGCTGGTAGCAACCGGCCAATCGTGGATCCAACAGAACCTCCAAACCTTCGTGCCCAAGTATTTGAACGACCTCGGTCAGGGACCGGGTGTGTATGGGATTATGGCAGCACTGTATATGTTTGGTTCTGCGATTGGTAACGTCATCGGTGGGTATACCGGCGACCGGATCGGGCAGCGTACGGTTATTCTCACAGGCATGGCTTTACTAGGCGCCCCGCTTTGGGTGATAACCATGATTGGATATTCGCCCTGGCTGTTTTTGATGATTCCCCTGGCTGGCATATTTAGCGGCGCTGCCTATACTGCCATTTTCACCACTTCACAGCGACTTATCCCAGGCGCGACCGGGCTGGCCGCCGGTCTGGCTTTGAGCTTTATGTTCTCGAGCGGATCGATTGGAGTATTATTGAGTGGGTGGGTGGCCGATCTGGCAGGTTTTACACCGGTATTTACCATGAGTGCAATCCTGGCATTATTAAGTTGTATTTTGGCCTGGGGATTGAAGCCTGATCGACCAGTAGAAAAATCCGAGACACGCCTTGTGGAATCGTAGAGGCGGGTCTCAGACCCGCCCCGACAGGAAGTCGCGCCGTTTGAAACACCGCGATTACCTCTGGACAAGAATTAAATTACCCACACCTCCAGTAACGTCAATGGTCAATTGTTGCGCGCCACCGGTCGTCTCATAGGTCGATCCACTCGTGCTCCAAGTACCTTGTGTGTCGACGTTGGTCAGAGCACCCGAGTTTGTGATTTTGGCTGCGGTACCTTTTGGAATGATGATGGTGATCTGGCTGACGCCGCTTTTGATCGATACATTCGAGTCCTGCTTCAGCTCACCCGAAAAATCCAGGATATAGTTGCCTGCACCGCTCTCGAACGTCATCGAAGTAAAATTGGCGTTAGCCAGGTTATACAAATTAACCTGGGATGCACCGGTTTTATAGGTGAACTTATCCATTATGATGGGGTTTGCCTGGTCGAAATGCACGGCCGAGGCGGAAGCTCCATCCGTGATGCTGAGCGCATGTAACCGCAAACCACCCAGGTTCAACGCGCCTTTGTACGCTCCGGCGGTAACACGCAGGTCAAGATCCACTTTGTTACTTAATTTTAGTTGCCAATCATTGACGGCTTCTGTGGGGATCGAAATATTATCCGTTCGTTCCTGGTGGATGTTGAGTTGGTTACCGTTTCGGGTTACGCTTGGTTTCCAACCTGCGATGTTATAGCGGACCGTTCCATCGACCAGTCCGGTGGCGCCGGAATCCAAACCCAGTGTACCAGCTCCCATAGCGATGTCGACAGTTTCGACGTCGCTGGCGGTTGGGAGGGCTTCATTGATGGTAAAGGTTTCTGTCGGGCCGGTTTTCACGTTTATATTTGGAATGGAAAATTTAGGTAGATTCGCGGTGAATGAACAGGCGACACTGGTGATTAATAGGATAATTAGGACGATAAGGATTGGACGTTTCATTATTCTCTCCTCTTGCGGATTAGATCTGATCCAGGAGTGCTTGTAACACCCCTATTAGTATATATCAAGATGATCTTCTAGTTTACGCCTGGTCAGATGGGGGAATTTGTGGACCGGGCTCAGGTGATGTAGCTGGTTCAAAATGAGGTGCAGGCGGGATAGGCGCTGATCGGGGTGAGTAATCTCCTGGTGAGGAGGGGGCGACAGGATAAGCTGGTGTGGTGGGATACGGAATGGTCCCGAAACGGGTCAGGATAACGCCTCCCAAACCAAGCATTGATACCAGGGCGGAACCGACCCAACCAACGCATGGGACGACGTTCATTGCCCCAGCTACCAGGCTGATGACGAAGGTGCCGATGCCGGCTGAAACGGCTAACGGCCACCCGCCTTTGAACATTTGTGCAATCCGTTTACCGACCTCGGTGCCAACCGCGATCCACCCGAATAAACCGGCGATGATGAGCAGGAACACAGCCAGCAAACTGACGGGGATCAGCAGGATGGTGATTGCCAGGACGACGACCAGAATGGGGGCGATGATCACCGTCAACAAGCCCAGACCTCCCGCAGTGACGGGTTCAGCCAAAATCGACTGTCCGATTCGCTCGGTGGGATTCGGCAGAAACAGAACCAGAAGCATGGCCAGGGCAGCCAGCGCTAGTGTACGAAAGAAGAACCAGAGCACGTCTACCAGGGGTTTAAACGTATCTCCAAGTCGAAATGCCGGAGTAACCTCCGGGACATTGACCTGAAAGGGACCCTGGAAACCATTGATCACTTTGCCCATGATGCGCGTGTTAGCACCCCGGTGAAGCGCTGCTCCCATTGTGGTGACATCTCCTTGTACGACGGCAGTGTCCCCAAGGAAGATACTGCCGCCCAAGGCGCTGACATTTCCATTTACCTGGCCATCGATACTGAGCGATCCGCCCGCCAGAACAACATCTCCAGTAACGGTGGCATTTTTTTCCACCGTAGCAGAGCCGCCAAAAACGGCAAGATTACCGTCCAGGGTGTCATTACTCGCCAGGGTATAGGTACCTCCAAAGACGACTTTGTCAGCTTGCGGGGGCGTTCCCGGATTGCTGGCCAGAACGGTGGTTGGGAGGACTAACATGGCCAGGACCACCAGTAGGATAACTTTAATTGAAGACTTCATTTTGACTCCTCTTGAATTTTGGCAGACGCCAAATAAAAGCGAACCAGATTACACTCCAGACAGCCACGCTCATACTCACGATCATCCAGAGCAAGACCGGAATTCCCAGAGGGACATGGGTGAAGATTGCCCCAAGGACCGCCTGGATGTCCTGGAAGCTGCCGAGCAGCAGGCTGGTGCTGTGAAGTAGCGTAGAGATCATTTTAATTGGAGTGGATAACCCTCCAACCTGAGGTAGAGCCAGCCCGAGGAGAGTTGCGAAGGATCCGCTGATGCATAGCAATAATACGATCCAGGTGATGTGGCGGTGTTGTGCAGTGCGCCGTTGTAGCTGGCGGGCTTGCCAACGTTGGGCAAAACCTGGGGTAGGCGCCACTTCGGGTATAACTCGGAGAACGTTTGCAAGAGACTGCCAGGCGTCCGCGAGCTGTTGGCAGGCCTCGCAAGAACTCAAGTGCTCCTCAAGCCGCATTTGCTGCTCTGGGGAAAGAGGTTCGTCCGAGAGCAGCCACTCTTCATAAGGCAGATGGTTCATGGGACCTCCTCTCTGGATCCAACAGGTTGAGCTTGTTGCTCTAGCCATAAATGGGCAAGCTCCCGGCGAGCACGATGCATCCGACTTTTCACAGCGCTAACAGTCAATGAAAGCATAGCTCCTATCTCCTCATCGGGTACGTCATACCAGTACCGTAAAATAATAGCCGCGCGATCCTGGGGACCCAGGTGTTCCAGCAGAGCGCGCATATTGCGCTGTTCTTCCGTCTGAGTAGCGTATGTCTCTGGGTTCGGGAGATGATCGGGGATCGTCTCTTCGGGGAGCACATCTATTGGCAGGGCATCGATCCGTTTGCGGCGCAACTGGTCGATACAATAGTGCGCAGCAATGGAAAGCAGCCAGGTAGCAAAAGAGCGCTCCGGATTGTAACGCCGGAGATTTTGGTAGGCTCGCAGGAATGTCTCCTGGGCAGCATCCTCCGCATCTCCGGCATCGCCGGTCATTCGGTAACAGAGGTTGAAAACGGGCCTTTGATACATATCCACCAGGTGGCTGAAGGCTTCATCGTCTCCTTTGAGGGAACGAGATAGCCATTCGCTCTCTTTGCTATCCACTGATCGCTCCTATTCGGATCGTTCTAGATTCATATACGCAAAGTACGGTTGAAGGTTGCGTAGAATACTGGTTCATCGAAGGTCGCCGTGGAAGATTCACGAAATCTTGATGTCGATGTGGCTTCAAGGTCAATTATAATGGGAGCTAATCCGTTCATTGGAGCGCTTTTGATGACATTCACATCCCCACACCGGCGTTATAACCCCCTCAATGGGGATTGGGTATTGGTCTCCCCGCATCGCGCGCAACGACCGTGGTTGGGTGCGGTCGAAAGATCAGTCCTTGAAGAAGTCCCCACATATGACCCGCAGTGTTATTTGTGCCCTGGGAACCAGCGCGCGAATGGGATCCATAATCCACAATATGGATCCACATTCGTTTTCAACAACGATTTTTCCGCTCTGCTGCCGCCTACGCCAGGTGAAATCCCCTCTGTAGCCATTAATGGCCCTTTCAATGCAGTAACCGAAGCCGGTGTGTGCCGGGTGGTATGCTTTTCCCCGAGTCACAACCTGACCCTGCCGGAACTCAACCAGTCAGCGGTGGAAAAGGTGGTCCGGACCTGGACAGATCAGGTCCGCGAGTTAAATGCCCTTGATTATATTTCTTATGTGCAAGTCTTTGAAAACCGGGGTGAGATGATGGGGGCATCCAATCCACACCCGCACAGCCAGATCTGGGCTTCCCAGAGCATCCCCAATGAAGTCGAGAAAGAATTGCAGATGCAAGCCCGCTATCAGAATGAGCATGGCGTTTGCTTATTATGTACATACCTGGCGGCTGAAAAGGAGCGCGGAGAACGGATCGTTGCCGCCAATGACCAGTTTACCGCTCTGGTGCCTTACTGGGCGGTCTGGCCCTTTGAACTGTTGGTGATCTCGCATCGGCATTACGGCTCATTTGTAGAGATGGATGGAGATGAAACGGCTGGTCTCGCGGATATCTTGCGCCAGGTGACCACCCGCTACGACAATCTGTTTACGACCTCGTTCCCCTATTCGATGGGATTCCACCAATTACCCGGTAGGGGTGGTCCATTCCCGCAGATGCATTTTCACGCACACTACTACCCACCCTTATTGCGCTCAGCCAGTGTACGGAAGTTCATGGTGGGTTACGAGCTGCTCGCCCAACCCCAACGCGACATCACTCCCGAATCTGCCGCCGAACGCCTGCGCGAGCTGTCATCCGTCCACTATAAAGCCTGATCCATCCATTAAAAAACCATCTCTTCTTTTCCCGAGAGCTTCTCCTGGATCCGCTTCACAACCAGGTCAAGGTGTTCGCTTTGGTGAACGAAATCCAGGTCATCGGTCCTTAATGTCAACACGGGGCATAGGTCGAAGGTTTTCATCCAATCATCGTAGAATGAATCCAGTAATTCCAGATATTCCGAGCTGATCCCGGATTCGATGTTGCGTGCACGCCGCCGAATTCGATCAACCAATACCGCGACGGGAGCCTTCAGGTAAACCAACAACGAAGGAGCAGGAAGGTTGGTCACGATCAGTTCGAATACCCGGCGGTAGGAATGGTAGTCCAGGTCAGACAGGTTGCCCATGTGATTCAACGCCCGGGCGAAGATGTAGGCGTCTTCGTAGATACTACGATCGATAATGGCAGAACGGGGATCCTGCCACAAGTCCAGGTGTTGTTGCGCCCGGTGCCCCAAGAAATAAATTTGTAAATGGAAGGACCATTTACGCATATCCTCGTAGAAATCGGGCAGGTAAGGGTTATCCGCTACGGATTCGTACGCTGTGCACCAACCCAGTCGCTCACCAATACGTTCAGTGAGCGAGGTTTTCCCTGAGCCAATGTTACCGGCGACGAGGATGAGGCGTTTTGGCATGTTTCTCTCCTGTTAACGTGGGGGTGCAACCACCCGAAAAACAAACGAGACCGTTGGGTTTTCTGGGACCGACAATCGGACAGCGGAAATCACACTGCTGACCGGGGAGGTCAACCGGAGACTTGAATTTTACACTATCTCTATGTAAAATATTTCTGCCCCCGCTCGGTTTTTAATGGAAAGGGAAGCAGGCAACGTTTCGGGGCTCATATCCGGGGGAGGGGGCGAACCAGGTGTGCATCACGAACCAAAATTTGGGGATTTGAATGGATATTGATTTTGTCGCATTTGGTATCATCATCGATGATATCGTCTTCTCGGATGGGAGGACGGAGATGGGTGTGCTAGGGGGCGGCGGTCCACAAGCGGCCTTCGGAATGCGCCTGTGGGCTGATCGCGTTGGCCTGGTATCCGGAGCAGGCAAGGACCTCCCAGAAACCGTGTTGCCGTGGTGCGAAGCTTCCGGAATTGATACGGCGGGCATTCGTATCACAGATTACCCCACGGTGCGAGCATGGCAGGTTACGGAAAACGGTAGCCGCCGTACTCAAGTCTTGCGTGTCTCCGGAGAAGCTGTCGGGGGGCAATTGGGCCGCTCCCTGGAAGTATTGCCTGAAAATTACCGGCAGGCACGTGGCTTTCACTATGGATTCCACCCGGAAGACCCCCCGGAACCTTTCAACCGCGAGTTGCACAACTTAGGGAAGCGAATATCGGTCGAACCATTCAAGAACGCGCTCAAGCCGCTTTCAGAATTCTCACTTCGTACGCTATTCGAGTCGATCGACATCTTTTCCCCTAACCTGAATGAAGCCCGCAGTATGCTCGGCCTGGAATCGCCGGAAGCCCTGGTAAGGCGCTTTTCTGATCTAGGTGTGCGCACTTTAGCTTTGCGGATGGGTGCGGCAGGATCATTGGTCTATTCTGGAAAATCCAAAGCTCCACAATACGTTCCTGCAGTTCCCACTCAGGTCGTTGATCCCGTGGGGGCGGGGAATGCCTATTGCGGCGGATTTTTGGTAGGTTGGTTGGAAACAGGAGATGGGTTGACCGCCGGACGGTGGGGCTCCGTTGCGGCATCCTTCCTTGTCGAACAAGTGGGTGTTCCTATCTATACTCCAGAACGTAAGGCAGAAGCACAACGCCGGCTGCACCGATTATTAACCGAATCCTGAACAATCCTTGACCAGGAAAAGTGGTGACGCCGCCGGGGAAAAATGACCTATACTGATACTTAGGAGGGAGCATGGATAAACTATCCCAATCGTTTACCTATAGCGAAGAAATCATGCGCGCCAGGTTTGGCGGCGCTCCCGTGGTCGCGCTAGAATCAGCGGTCATCACGCATGGACTGCCGCGCCCTGAAAACCTGACGCTGGCGCGCGAGCTGGAGGCCCATGTACGATCGGTTGGCGCTGTCCCGGCAACGATTGCGGTACTGGACGGCGTCATCCACATCGGGTTGACCGAGGTAGAACTCGAACGGCTGGCGTATACTGACGGTGCACGGAAGATCAGTCGTCGGGATTTCGGGATTGCGATTGCCAAACGAGAAAGCGGCGGCACAACCGTAGCGGGCACGTTGATCGCGGGACACGCTGCCGGCTTGCAGGTGTTTGCCACCGGAGGTATTGGCGGTGTGCATCGCCAGGCGCCTTTTGACGTGTCTGCCGACCTGCCCGAGCTGGCGCGTACACCGATGGTGGTCGTATGTGCGGGCGCCAAAGCCATTCTGGATATCCCGGCAACGCTGGAATACCTCGAAACCGCTGGCGTGCCCGTCATCGGTTACCAAACAGATGAGTTCCCTGCATTCTACTCGGTTAGCAGCGGGCGCAAGGTGGACGTTTACGCCGATACACCAGAGCAGGTCGCGCACATTGCCAAAGCCCAATGGGGCCTGGGCATCAATTGTGCGATCCTGGTCGTTGTACCTCCCCCTGAGGAAGTAGCTATTCCAGTAGAGGATGCTGAAGAAGCCATCCAGCAGGCTCTAGCTGATGCGGATGCACAGCACATCACCGGTTCGGCATTGACACCATTTTTACTGACCCGCGTGAGTGAACTCACCGGTGGGGCCAGTCTACGGGCAAATTTGGGTTTGCTCCGGAGCAACGCCCTCATCGCCTCCGAGATTGCGCTGTATTTGACCGGGAAATCCCCGATGCGAAGCGGGTGAATTCCCGGCTGAAGCGTCATTCCGAATCTCGACCACACCAGGCGTGGATCATTGCTCGAACGGATCGGTTCATTTCGATCGAGAATTCCGCGCTGAACTTGTGGAAATAATTGAATTGCCCCGCATTTTCGATATTATCTTGCCGGAGTCCCGAAGCTGCAAATTGGGTTTCTCGTTCTCGCAGCATCGCTGTGAGCTGCTCTTTGTACAACCGCCGGTAGGTGTTTTGATGGACGATAAACTCCGGTGAGAAGCGGGATGGCTGAGGGCGGGCAACCTGGTTGGGGGTAGGGCGACCAAAACACACCAAGGTGATAGGGAGGGCATAGGGGGGCAGCTCGAAGAGCTTACGATGCTCCTCGTAGTGCTCAACAATATCACCGATATAGCACGAGCCGATTCCAAGAGCCTCTGCCGCGGTGACAGCCGTTTGGGCGGAGATGAGTGCATCGGAACAAGCCAGCAGTAAGTCGCCTTCCTGGGGGGTGCGCATAGGGAGCTCGCGCTGACGACAGATGTTTTCGACTCCAGATACCTGGTAATAATCGTACCAACGTTGGTAGTCCGCTAGAAACAATAGCACAAAAGGGGCTTTCGCGATGAAAGGTTGGTCGTCGCAGGTTATCGCCAACCGGTCTTTTAGCGCCTGGTCTTCAACGGTAATAATCGAGTACAACATCATATTTCCTGCGGTCGGGGCGCGCATGGCTGACTGTAAGATGGCTTGTTTTTCCGCGTCAGAGAGCGGCTCATCCAGGTAGGCGCGCACGGATTTGCGCCGGTTCAACACATCCAGGATAGGGTCCATGTGGTTTCCTTCGGGTAGAGAGATAAAGAATGATCGAGATAATTGTATCAAACATATTGACGAGGTTCTTGTGGGTCAGCAATAGGTCTCTGACCTCGCGGTTGGCTGACCACAGAGGCCGGCCACAAAGCCCGGGATGGAGACCTTTACGATTGCACTTACATGGAAAAATGGATAAGGTTGATGTACAATTCCCATCAGGAGAAACCTATGCTTGAATCACTTACGAAACTGAAGGAATGCCTGCAAGAAGCCCACGATTTGAGTTCCGTTGAGGCTGTTCTCAATTGGGACCAGACTGTCTACATGCCACCGGGGGGTGCTGCGTATCGTGGCCGGCACATGGCCTTGATCTCGCGCATCCAGCACGAGAAGGCCACCAATCCAGAAATTGGTCGCCTACTCGATAAGCTGCAGCCATACGCAGAAAGCCTTCCCTACGACGATGATGATGCGGCTCTGATCCGAGCTGCACGCCGCTCCTTTGAGCGTGATACGAAAGTCCCCAACGACCTCGTGAGTAAAATTTCGGAGCACCAGGCGCTTGCTTATCAAGCCTGGGGCGAGGCGCGTCCGGAGAATGATTTCCGCAAGGTACAGCCCTATTTGGAAAAAACGCTCGATCTAAGCCGCCAGTTGGCAGACTGCTTCCCTGGATACCAACACATTGCTGATCCTTTGATTGACTTTTCTGATTACGATATGAAGGCTGCTGATATCCGCGAAGTCTTCACCGAACTGCGCAGCCAATTGGTACCCATCATCCAAAGCATCACGGCTCAGCCCATGGCGGACGATAGCTGCCTGCGTCTGTATTATCCCAAAGAACAACAGCTCGAGTTCTCAAAAACGATCGTACGCGATTTTGGTTACGATTTTAACCGCGGGCGACTTGATTTAACCCGGCATCCTTTCGAGACGACGTTCGCATGGGGCGACGTACGCATCACCACCCGAGTCGACGAATATGATTTGAGTAACTGCCTGTTCAGTGTAATGCATGAATCCGGGCATGCCATGTACGAACAGGGCGGCAATCCAGCCTACGATGGCACGCCTTTGGCAGGAGGCGTATCATCCGGTGTGCATGAGAGCCAATCTCGCACCTGGGAGAACCTGGTCGGTCGCAGCCACGCATTTTGGGAAGGGACTTTTCCTAGGTTGCAGGCAACGTTCCCGGACCAGTTGCAGGACGTGGATCTCGAAACGTTCTATCGGGCCGTGAATAAGGTCAAGCGCTCGTTGATCCGCACGGAATCCGACGAGGTCACCTACAACCTGCATCCCATGATCCGGTTCGAACTGGAGTTGGAGATGTTGGAAGGCCGCCTCGCAGTGAAAGACCTGGCGGAGGCCTGGAATGACCGTTACGAACAATACCTGGGCATCACCCCTCCGGATGATCGCAATGGGGTCATGCAGGATGTTCACTGGTATGGGGGCATGATTGGTGGCGGGTTCCAGGGTTATACGTTGGGGAATATACTATCCGCCATGTTCTTCGAGAAAGCACTTAAGGCGCACCCGGAAATCCAGGCCGAGATCAGCCATGGGAAATTCAGCACTCTACGGCTATGGCTGACCGAGAATATTTACCAGTATGGCAGCAAATATACCGCTCCCGAACTGATCCAGCGCGTCACTGGTGGCGGGTTGGATGTAGCACCATTGATCCGGTATTTGAAATCAAAATACGGCGAGATCTATCATTTACAATAATTTAGCACTCACTAAACCCACACGCGTAGCACTTGTGGCAGCCTTCCTCGTTGACCATGGCGGCTTGCCCACACTCCGGACAGAGATCGCCAAAGTGGAGAGCTGTTTGCTGGAGAACCGGCGGTGAAGAGATTCCTTCGGCTCCGGAACCGTTTCCAGAGATACCCTGGTTGGGATCTGTTTGATCCAAAAGGCGCGTGCTCAGGTACTCGTTCAGGGCATGAGCGACCCCATCCGGGAGCGAACGCACCCGGTTAGGCCCAAAACCGAGTGAGCGCCCACCGCCAATACCGGTCAGTTGGTTGAGCACCTCTTTCAGGCGTTTGCGCGGTTCAACCGGGGAGGCCAACCGCAGGATATAGGAAATCAACCGCCCAATCGCTTCGGATACCGCGGCAGTATCCGAACCGGCCTTTGCGGTGTTGACGAACACTTCAAAAGGTTGATCGCCCCCATTCTCGTTGAGGGTGATAAAGGCCTTACCGAGAGGGGTTTCGATAGAATAGGTAAAGCCGCGCAGGAAGCGGGGACGTGGTTTCTTGGTATCCTGCCAGAGCGCCATCTGTTGTTCAGCTTTGGCTTCCGCGGAGGTCGCACTTCCGTGCACTTTTTTCTCGGCTGTAGCCTTGGTCTCTAGTACCACTTTCTCACGCGAACCGGTGACGTAAACCGTAATGCCTTTGCAGCCCAATTCCCAGGCCATTTGGTAGGCTACGGCTATGTCTTCTTCGGCCGCATCAGGGGGGAAGTTGATCGTCTTGGACAGGCTGTTATCGACGAAAGACTGCAGGGCGGCTTGCATGCGTACGTGTTCCTCCGCGCTGATGTCGGCGGAGACCACGAACACCTCACGCAGGGCGGGGGGGACTTCAGGCACGTTCTGGCAGGTGCCTTCGCGCATGACGGTATCGATAATATCGGCGCGTTCTTCGGCTTCGACGCCAGCGCTTTCTAAGGCTTGCTCGAACAGCGGACTGGCATAGGTCAACTTCAAGTCTTTACCGTTGTCATTTACGTGGCGGACATAAGCGAGTGCGAAGACAGGTTCGCAGCCATAGCCTTCACAGCCGGCGACGGTAGCAATCGTCCCGGTCGGAGCGATGGTCGTCTGTGCGGCATTTCGGATTCCATGTTGCTGGATACCGGCGATGACCTGCTCCCAATCAAGGTTAGGACGGCCCCAGTCGTGTTGATAGGGTTCGCAAGCTTGCGGGGGACTCCAGCGGAGATTATGCGGATCATAAATACTTCCTTCAATGGCGGGGAAAGGACCGCGTTCCTTGGCAAGAGCAATACTGGCCTGCATGGCATGGAACCGGACAAATTCCATCACCTGGGATGCGAATTCCAGACTTTCCGGAGACCCATAGCGTATGCCAGCGTGGTAC
>JAQTMA010000118.1 GCA_028714615.1 Anaerolineaceae bacterium
CCCATGGGATAAGCGCCCAGCTCACCCGGGGAGACCCAGGCTAGAGCACTGGCCTCAAGAGGTTGAGGGTTGCCTTCAACCAGCCGGCAGCAAAACGCGTGCAGCGTCACTTTGAAATGGGTATAGGCATGCCGGTAGACTCCGATTGGCTCACCCACCTCGATCTGCACCCCCAGTTCTTCGAGGATCTCGCGGCGCAGGCAAGCAGGAAGGTCCTCACCCTCCTGTTGTTTGCCACCCGGGAATTCCCACATGCCGCCGAGCAGTCCCTCCGCAGGCCGTCGCGTGATGAGAAATGGGCCGGTGCGGCAACCCAGATGCTCAGCATCCGCGCGCTGCAGAATGGCTGCTGTAACGGTGTAATGGGGAATGGCGGGTTTGGCTGCTAACACCGGGCGTTGCTCCTGGATGCCCAGCTCGCGCGCCTGGCACACCTCCATCACCGGGCAGATCAGACACGCCGGGGCATGCGGGGTACAGATGGCCGAACCCAGGTCCATGATAGCCTGGTTGTAATCCCCGGCCCGCCCAGGTGGCAGATTCTCGCGCGCCAGTCCCCATAGGCGCGCCTCTCCATTGGGAGAGCGGGCAGGCAAATCTACGTTAAATACGCGAGCCAGCACCCGGCGGATATTCCCATCCAGGGCTGGCTCGTCCTGGCCAAATACGATGGACGCGATAGCGCCGGCCGAATAACGCCCGATCCCGGGTAATGCTTGCAGAGCATCCCTTTGCGAGGGTATCTGACCGGCGTATTTCTGCTCCACTTCCTGGGCGGCCCGCCACAGGTTGCGGGCCCGACTGTAGTAGCCCAATCCCTCCCAGGTCCGCAAGACCTCCTGCAGGGGAGCCTTCGCAAGATCGCGAATGGTGGGAAAGCGTTCCATCCAGCGGTGGAAATACGGGATGACCGTCTCCACTCGCGTCTGTTGGAGCATGATTTCCGACACCCATACCGCATAGGGGTCTGGATGGCCGCGCCAGGGCAAGCTGCGGGCGCTGCGCGCATACCAGGCCAGCAACCGCCGTGTAAATTCACCCATCTGGAATGCTAGAACTGAAAGCCACCCTTAGCGCTGACGACTTTGGAGTGGAAATTCTTCACGTAATCGAGCAGTTGGTTGTTCAGGCTCTTCCATTCGGAAGAACGGAGGACCTGGCGGATCTTTCCGGCGGTGGCATGCGTGGCTCCCACCAGGATCTGCGGCTGGTTGCCATAAACCGTTGCCCAGGCATCCGAGACATCGAAGCCCATGCGCTGCACCCCGGGGATAAACTCGCGCACAACGAACTCGAAATACTCTTGTTCGCGCTCCGGGGCGATGTCCCACGTCATGATGAGTTTCGCCGGCATGGCTCGCTCCTTATCCATGATTCTGGTAGTCCAGCAAGACCACCCGAGTCTCCTCGGGGAGCGATTTCGGGTTGGCGACTTTCAAGGAAGGGATGGTCTCGATTTCAGAGAGCCCCATTTCCTTTAGGAACTTGCTCAACGGTTCCAGGGTAACGGAAGAGTCCGGGGTGGCATAATGCATGGGAATGACGATGTTCGGTTCGAGCAGGCTGACCACTTCGGCTGCCTTGGATGCATTCAATCCGCCCCCCGCTCCGACCGGGACAAGGGCGATTTTTACCGACCCGAGGGCTTCAACTTCAGCCTGGGTGGGGACGCGAGACATATCGCCCAGGTGGGCCACGGTCAGGCCGTTGTAATCAAACACGTACAGCGTGTTGCGCAGCTCTTCATTCTCGCGCTTGACCCGCCCGGCCGTTTGTACAGCCGTGATAAAAACACTGCCGATTTCATACTCCCCCGGCCCGGTGATCACGCGAGGGTCTCCTTTGACGGCAGAGGCAAAGTTGTGGCCCGGCGAGTCATGACTGATGGTAACAATATCGGCCTTGAGCTTGAGGGGTTCGTAGCCAATTTCGCGGGAATCGAACGGATCCGTAACGACAGTGGCAAGGCCGCGTTCAGCAAGGCGAAAGCAAGAATGTCCGTACCAGGTAATCTCCATGTAACCTCCCAAGATGCCATGATTATACATTGGTTAGTGGTTAGTGATTAGTGATTGGTCTTTAGTAAAGTAGTAGTGTGGTTGAGTAGTTGAATAGTATTCTCGTGCTTTCACTCAATATCTCGTTGCCTCGTTACCTCATTGCCTCGTTGCCTTGTTGACAGCATCTTTCCTCTACTTCTTTCCTTGACACCCATCCCTCGTGGGGTATAATAACGGCGCGTTCCTCGATAGCTCAATTCGGCAGAGCGGGCGGCTGTTAACCGCTAGGTTCCAGGTTCGAGTCCTGGTCGAGGAGCCTATCTATCCTGATCCCCTGGAGACGCCGTCCAGGGGATTATTGATTTCGGATAGGTTTGGAGCTCATTGAGATTAGCCATGGTTCGGATAAGGTTTATGCCCCCCCGTGCAGTGGTCTGACCTGGCTCACCTCCAGACCTTACACCCGTCATCCCGTCTCATGACGGCGGTCACAGCGCCGCAGCGCGACGAAGTGCTACAATATCTTCATGCAGAAAAATCAATTGGATGCCAGCTTGCTTTCGGTGTTCCGCTTGTTCGTCGGCATCCGCCTGGCTTTTACCGCGCTGACGCTACTGGCTTCTAGCTGGTTCGGGCCGCGTTTTACCCGATTTGAAGCGGTGCCCGTGCTGAGTGTGCTCGATGCTGCCTTTCTGTTGGCTTACCTTTCCTGGCCATGGCTGCGACGGAAATTCGGACCAGCCTACTTGCCGGTTGCCTTGTTGATCGCAACAGTCGGTCCGATCCTCGAGAATTTCTATATCCTGGACCTTCAGGTGAACACAGCCGAGATCATCCAGGTGCGCGCGCTGGCCGGACAGTGGCAGGTGATCATCCTGCTGTTGGTGCCGGTTATTTTGATCGCCTGGCAGTACTCGTTTCGTACGGTGGTGGTCTCTCTGCTCAGTCTGGCTGCTGTGGACATGACCCTCATCGCCTCGATCGGCAGCTCGTCCGAGATGCGCTTGGGGCCCGGACTGAGCATCGTCTTCTTCCGCACACTGATCTTTCTGTTGATCGGATACACTATCAACCGCCTGGCGGCTGAACTGAGGATGCAAAACAGCCGGCTGGCGCAAGCCAATCAGCAGCTCGCCAGCAACGCCAATACCGTAGAACAATTGACCATTAGCCGCGAGCGCAACCGCATGGCCCGCGAGCTGCACGATACCCTGGCGCACTCCCTCAGCGCGGTAGCCGTCCAATTGGAGGCTGCCAGCGCGCTGTGGGAATCCGACGGGCAACAGGCGCGCGCGATGGTGGATCGATCCCTGCACCTGACCCGGGATGGATTGAATGAGGCGCGCCGGGCCATCCAGGCGCTGCGCACGGCTCCCCTCGAAGACCTTGGGCTCAATCTGGCATTGCGCACTCTGGCCCTGTCCGAGGCTGAAAGGGGAGGTTACGCGGTCCAACTGGATCTTCCCGACGAAATGCCTCGCATCGATCCCGGGGCTGAACACAGCCTGTACCGCATCGCCGAAGAAGCCCTGCGGAACGCGGCCTGGCATTCCTCGGCCGCCCATGTAAGCCTGCGTATGGCTCTTACCGCCGGACTCCTCGAGATGACCATTGAGGACGACGGCTGCGGATTTGTGGACGGCGCGGTGCTGCAGGCTGAACATTATGGCTTACGCGGGATGCGCGAGCGGGCCGAAGCTCTGGGAGCAGAATTCAAAATTATCACCAAACCGGACCAGGGAACGTCTATCCACCTGGTGATGGAGGCCAACTATGGTCAAAGTCCTGATATGTGATGACCAGGCCGTGGTGTGTGAAGGGTTGAAAGCTATCCTGGGGACTTCTCCCGGGATCGAAGTGGTTGGGATCGCCAATGACGGAGCCCAGGCCGTCGACTTGATCGGCCAATTCCACCCGGATGTGGTATTAATGGACTTGAAGATGCCGGTGATGAATGGCATTCAGGCTACGCGCACGATACGGACGCTGCACCCGCAGGTGCGCGTGCTGGTCTTGACCACCTATGATTTTGACGATTGGGTTTTCGATGCGATCCATTCGGGAGCCGCCGGGTACCTGCTCAAGGACACACCACGGGATGCCTTGATCGCCGCCATCCAGGGTACCGCCAGCGGGAAAACCTACGTGGACCCGGGGGTGGCTGGAAAACTGTTCGAACGCATCAGCGGGGGTAACATCCCGGAGGATACCGAGCTTATCAGCCGGCTGAGCGAGCGGGAAATCGCCGTCCTGCGCCTTCTCTCCCAGGGAATGAGCAATACTGAGATCTCTCAGCAATTATACTTGTCAGAAGGAACCGTGCGGAATTACGTGAGCGCTATCCTGACCAAGTTGGACGTCCCCGACCGTACCCGGGCGGCGCTCATCGCGCTCCATGCTGGTCTGGCAAAAAGTAACTGACCCGTGAATGATTCAATTTGAGGATCTACTCTTCTTCCATTTCCTTCGGACTCCACAGCTCGATCAGTTCGGCGTGGGTTTTCTTGTGGATATCTTTCCAGGAATCGACCGGTACCGCCAGGTACGCGATGGCGGCCGTAGGTAATGCGGCTACACGTTTGGTCAACATGGGGAGCAGGCTCTCCAATCCCGGATTATGCCCGATCACCATGACACGCTCCAGGTCGTCCGGCAGCGGTGCGAGCACGGCGAGGATTTCATCGGCTTCGGCCATGTAAAGCTCATCCAGGTAGCGCACTTCACCCTGGTACCCGAGCGCCTGGCAGAATAACTCGGTGGTCTCTTTTGCGCGGACTGCGGAGGAGGAAAGGATCAACTGGGGGATCAATTCCTTCTCGTGCACCAACTTGCCCATTTGGGGAGCGTTGCGTTTACCCCGTTTGCTCAGCGGTCGCTTGCGATCCTTGAGATCTTGTTCTTTCCAACTCGATTTTGCATGTCGCATGAGTAACAATGTTTTCACGGTGAGGCCTCTTTCCTGTCCCCAATCATCTGGCAGATGCGCCAGACAATCCTTTATCTCCAAATTATACATTAAGTCAGGGAGGAATTCGATAATTGACGCAGGTTTTCCAGAAAAACTTGGTTTATAATAATCTGGTCGTCTTTCAGATTAAGGATATCAGATGCGCACGAGCAACCTGTAAATCATCTCACTTGTTAGGGTAAGCATCTCGGGCCGGCGGTTACCTGCTGGCTGCCAACATAATTGCACCGAGGGCTTGGGCCTTCGGTTTTCCTTTTTAATCAACAGGTTGCATATGTTATCCGTTTCTCAACTTTCCAAATCTTTTGGAATCGAAACCATCCTCGATGGGGTGAGCTTTCAGCTCAATCCCGGAGACCGCTTCGGGCTGGTAGGCCCCAACGGTTGCGGGAAGACCACCCTGCTGCGCATTCTGGCCGGAGAGGAACGACCCGATTCAGGTAGCTTTCACTTCAACCCGCCCAACCTCCGGTGGGGATACCTGCCCCAGGGTCTTCCCTTCCACGAAGAGGAAACCGTGGCAATGTTCCTCAACCGCATAGCAGGCGACCTGGACGGCTTGACCCGGCGCCTGGAAGAGCTGGCCACTCGGCTGGCGGCCAACCCGAACCAGGCGGACGATCATGGCGAGTACGATCAGATCCTCAGTCGCCTGTCATTGGCCTCGGAGAATTCCGGGCGCGGGCCTGCCGTCCTGTCCGGCCTGGGGCTGGGCCAGGTGGCGTTCGATTCTCCGGTCGCTCACCTGAGCGGCGGCCAAAAAACCCGCCTGGGACTGGCCGGGGTGCTGTTAGCTGCTCCCCAGCTATTGCTCTTGGATGAGCCGACCAACCACCTCGATCTGGAAATGCTCACCTGGCTGGAGGATTGGCTCGTCCACATGCCGGTGCGCACTCCGATAGGGGTATTGCTCGTCTCCCACGACCGGGCCTTCCTGGACCAGGTGGTAAACGGCATCCTGGAGATTGACCCGCGCAGTCACCACTTAAGGGCTTACTCCGGTAACTACACAGACTATCTGGAACAAAAACTGGCCGAAAAGGATAAACAATGGCAAGCCTACAGCGACCAACAGGTCGAGGTCGAACGCCTGAAAACCGCCGCCCGCCACTTGCGCGGCATCGCCCAGTTCCGCAAGGGCGGGAAAGCCGACAGCGGGGATAAATATGCCAGGGGTTTCTTTGCTAACCGCGCGTTGGCCACGGTCGGACGAGCCAAGCACATCGAGGCTCGCCTCGAAAAACTATTGGAGGAAGAACGCGTAGATAAACCTCGGGATGATTGGCAGATGAAGTTGGAATTCAGCGGGGCCCCTCAAACGGGGCGCGACGTGGTGGTGCTGGAGGAACTCGCCATCGGTTATGGAGAAAACCGCCTGTTATCCGGGCTGAACCAGACCATGCGAGCCGGCGCCCGGGTGGTGCTGGTGGGGCCGAACGGGGCCGGGAAGACCACCTTGCTGCGCACCATCGCTGGGCTGATCCCGCCGCTGGCCGGACGCGCCCGATTGGGTCCTAGCGTGCGCGCCGGCTACATGATGCAAGAACAAGAAGACCTCGACTCCGGTTTGAATGCCTTGCAGACCATCCAGCGCATCCTCACCCAGTCTGAGACAGAGGCGCGCAACTTCCTGCACTACTTCTTGTTTTCCGGCGACGATGTGTTTACACCGGTGGGCAGTCTATCGTACGGGGAGCGCGCACGCCTGTCTTTAGCTTGTTTGGTGGCTCAGGGATGCAATCTCTTGCTGCTGGACGAGCCACTCAACCACCTGGACATCCCTTCGCGAGCGCGCTTCGAGCAAGCCTTGGCAAAGTACCCGGGGAGCGTACTGGCAGTGGTCCACGACCGCTATTTCATCCAGGGGTTTGCGTCAGAAATTTGGGAGGTAAAGGGGAAGGGAATCGGGCAGTACGAGGTGAATTAACAATGACGGGTAGAGGCGAGGCGTGCCTTGCCTCTACCGGTGTTTATGCTTCCAACGCAGGCGGCACGTCTGCCGGGAACTCGTTATGCTTGAATTGTGTGTGATAGAGGTGGGCGTACAATCCGTCCTGCCTCATCAATTCGGCGTGCGTGCCGCGCTCGACCACTTTGCCGCGGTCCATGACCAGGATCAAGTCAGCCGCCAGGATGGTGCTCAGGCGATGGGCAATCACGATGCTGGTACGCCCTGCCATCACCCGCTTGAGGGCGTCCTGGATCAAGGCTTCCGATTCGCTATCCAGGTGGCTGGTAGCTTCATCCAATACCAGGATGCGCGGGTTCTTCAGGATCACGCGGGCCAGGGCCATGCGCTGCTTTTCGCCGCCGCTGAGGCGGTAGCCCCGTTCGCCGACCACCGTGTCGTAGCGGTCAGGCAGCCCCATGATGAAATCGTGGATGTTGGCAGCCTTCGCGGCGCCTTCCAGCTCAGTTTGGGTGCCATCCAGGCGCGCATATAACAGGTTGGTGCGGATGGTATCGTGGAACAGGTGGGTTTCCTGGGTGACCATCCCGATCTGGGCGGAGAGCGAATCGAGATTTAGGTTGCGCAAATCATGCCCATCGATGCAAATGCTGCCCTCGGTGGGGTCGTATAGACGCGGGATTAGGTAGGTGAGGGTGGTCTTGCCGGCGCCGCTGGGACCAACCAGCGCAACCAACTGTCCGGGGGTTACCTTGAAAGTTACATCCTCCAGGGCTTGCAGGCGCGCCTGCGTATATGGCGTCGCTTCTGCGGGGGTCTCCTCCTTCTCTCCATCCTGCCCGCCAGATAACGCCGCGGTGACGTTCTCCATGTGTCCGTAGCGATGCACCCCACTTAACAAGCCTTTGGATTGCGTATCGTAGCGAAAGCCAACGTGCTCGAATTGCAGCTCTCCACGAGCTTCTCTCAAGATCACCGCGCCTGGTGAGTCGGCAATCTCCTGCGGCAGATCGATGACCTCGAAAACGCGCTCAAAACTAACCAGGGAGGTGGCGAAATCCACGGGGGCGTTGGCGAGGCCTTGCAAAGAACCATACAGGCTGGAAAGGTACGCCCCAAATGCAACGATCATGCCGACCGAGAATACTTTTTGGATAGCCAGGTAACCGCCCAAGCCATAGATCAGAGCCGTCCCAACGGCCGAGAGCAGGCCGATGATGACGAAGAAAACCGAGCCGACCAACGCTCTCCGAATGCCCAAATCACGTACCTGGGAAGCCCGCTTTTCGAACCTGCTCACTTCGACCGGCCGGCGGCCGAAGAGCTTGACCAGCAACGCCCCGCTGATATTGAGGGTTTCGTTCATCATCGCATTCATCTGGGCGTTGGCTTCCATCTGATCGCGGGCAATATCGCGCAACTGGTTGCCCAGGCGGCGGGCAACAATGATGAAAAGCGGCAGAATGACCACACTGATCAGGGTCAGGCGCCATTCCAGGGTGAGCATGACGATCAGCACGGCGGTCGCCTGCACGATATTGGTGATAATGCTGACGATGGTATTGCTGATGGCATTTTGCGCCCCGACCACGTCGTTGTTCAAGCGGCTCATTAACTCGCCGACCTTGGTATTCGTGAAGAAGCGCAGCGACATGCGCTCCAGGTGGGCATATAGCGCTACGCGCAGGTCGTAGATCACGCCTTCTCCCACCCCGGCGTTCAACCGGCGCTGGACGACATTAATCAGGCCGCCCACGATCGGGACCAATAGCAGCGCCAGGGCCAGGAATCCCAGGCGACGCAAATCGCCCGAGGGGATGGTGCGGTCGATCAGATCGCGCAGGATGAGGGGGGTCAGCAGAGTCAGGCCTGTACTCGCCAGGATGAGCACCAGCATGGCGACGATCTGCCTCCGATAAGGCAGCGAATAGGTCATTACGCGCCGGAGCAGCTCACGCGTAACCTTCGGTTTTTCATCTGGGGAGCTGATATAGCCCCACCAACCACCACCGTGAAAGCCCATAGACCTCCTAATATGGATTATTTTGGTAGAATTATACCCCTATTGCGCCCAGGTCTCCCCCTGTTTCTTGGCTTTGGTGTATCAAAACGAACTGATCCGAGCCATTCCCGCTCAGACCAGATACTCAGCCGTTAACGACCGGAGCCCGGCATGCCTAGCAGAATTCCCACTGCTTCAAGCGGAAAAAAGCTTCGACCACCTTGGGATCAAAATGCTTTCCGGATTGTTCGAGCAAGAAAGCGCATACTTTTTCTTCTGGCCAGGCTTTACGGTAAGGGCGATCTGAAGAGAGCGCATCCCATACATCCACCAAGGCGAAGATGCGCGCGGTTAGCGGGATTTCATCACGTTTCAACCCGTGTGGATAACCGGACCCATCCCATTTCTCGTGGTGGTAGTTGGGAATATCCAGGGCAGGGCGCAGGAATCCGATCGGGGAAAGCAGCGAGTAGGCATGTTCGGGGTGCTTTCGCATGATCACCCATTCTTCGGGGGTGAGCGGGCCGGGCTTTTGCAGAATCTCATCCGGAATGGCCATCTTTCCAATGTCGTGCAGCAGAGCGCCGCGGCGGATATGGACGATTTGGCTTTCGTTGATTCCCATTTGGCGGGCCAGCTCCAGGGTCATTTCGGTGACCCGCAAGGTATGATACTCGGTGTCACGATCGCGCAAATCGAGCGCCCGCGACCAACCCTCGATGGTGGCATCGTATGCCTGCGATAGTTCGAAGTTCGACCGCTCTAAGTTATTGAACATCTCCACATTGTCCAGGGCGATGGCGGCCTGACCGGCCAGTGATTCGAGGAAATCCATCCATTCACGGTCGAGACGGAGCGGTGAGCGGTGGAAGACTTCCATGACCCCTTTCACCTGGCCCTTGGCCACAAATGGCAGCGACACGGAGGTGAGAAAACCCTCCTGAGCCAGCAGTCGTGAGCGGTCGTCGTCCAGCACACGCAAATCGGTAACGGTATACGTGCGCCGTTCCAAAACGGCGTTGATCAGCGCAGTGCGGTGGCCGGCGTTGCCAAAACCAGATATGGACAGCCGCATCTGCGTCAGGGCTGGGTTGCGGAACCCACGTCCGGCGCCCCATTCCAGGATGCGCGAAGTGGGATTGAACAACCAGATATCCGCCGCGTCGATTTTTAGGGTGGAAATCGTCTCATCTACGAGAATACTCAATGTGAGCTTGGCATCGATGGAGGCAGTAATGGCCATGTCGATCGTGCGCAGTGTGCTCAAACGCTGCAAGCGTTCTTCAGTCTGCTCGTGCAAGCGCGCCCGGTGGATGGCGCTGGCAGCAATCTCCCCGATGGCCGTTAATAACCGGGTATCCTCATTCCGAATGACGCTCTGCCGGCCCATGCACAGAACCCCGATGAGTTGGTCCTGGGTCAACAGGGGAACGCACAACAGGGCTTGCACGCCTTGCTTAAAGGGAACGGATTGCAACTCGGGATCGTCGAGGACATGGTTATTCAGATAAGGCTGGCCGCCGGCAACCATCTTGCCGCATGCGGTTTGGCCTAAGCTAATCGAAGTCCCGCTCAATCGCTCCCACTCTCCCTGTGCCACCTCAACCAACAGGTTTTCTTCAGCACCGGTTTGCAAGATCAGGGCCGTCCCATCCGCCTGCAATAAGTCACGCACCTGGTCCAGGATGATCGGCAACATCTCAGTAGAGGATTGGGCTACTCGCAAAGCCGAGGTAACTTTTTCTAACACGGCCAATTCATGGCTGCGCTGCAGCTCTGCCTCGAACAAGCGCAATTTTTCTATTGCGATTCCGACCTCTCCGGCCACGACGGACAACAAGCGTTCGTCCGCCTCCGTAAATTTACCGACCTGGGTGCTTTCCGCATTCAAGACACCCAACACCCGTTCCCCTACCATGATCGGCACACTAATCTCCGAGCGGGTCAATGGGTCAGCAGCCACGTAGTCTGATTCCTCGCATGTGTCCGTCACCAGGCGAGATTTCTTGTGTTGGGCTACCCAGCCGATAATTCCTTCGCCCGGTTGGAGAGCCGGTTGGACCATCCCTGCCCGGATGCGGTAAGAATCATGGAATCGAAACACTCCGGTGGTTTCATCCAAGAAAGCCAAACCGAAATCATCGGAGTAGATCATATCGCCGATCAATCGGGTCACCCGTTCGATCAGCTCATCCAAACTGGTCGCCTCGTTTCCGGCCATAGCCACGGCGTGCAGTGCGGTCATATCGTTCAAGAGACGCGCCTGGGCCTGTTCGGCTTTACGCCGTTCGGCGATATCGCGGGCAACGACCTGGCAGGCCGGTTTGCCCTCATACGTGAAGGGGCTGGCTGTCACTTCAGCATCAACCGTAGAGCCATCCAGCCGGAGATAGGTTTCGTAAATCGGCTGGACACTGACTTTTTCTACCTGGACGGTTTGCACCCGCTGCCGAACAATCTCGCGATCCTCTGGAGAGACACGTTCCATCACATCCGTCCCGATCAACTCGTCCGGGGTATTGGCTCCAAACAGCTTCAGGCAAGCAGGATTGACATAAACCAGCTTGCCTTCACAGTGGATGTAGATGGCATCCGGCGACAGTTCCACCAGGTTGCGATAATGCTCGGCGCTCTGGCGCAACTCTTCGTTAGCTTTTCGGGCCTCCAGGTTCTTCTTCTCGAGAGCTGTCCCCATTTCATTAAACGAGCGCGATAATTCGCCCAGGTCGCTCATTCCATACGGAGAACTGGCGCGGACACTAAAGTCCCCTCCCGCCATGCGCCGGGTAGCCAGAACCAATTCTGAAATACGGCGGAGGAGAAAAAAGTAGGCTCCAACCCAGGCTGCGGCCAACACCAGGAGAGTGATGATCCCAAACACGGTCAGATCTGCAGCAAGAGCCCGATCAGCCTCTGCATAAGCAACGCTGGTGGGAATGCTGATGCTTACCAGGATGCCCTTGACGGTAGCATCGTTCATCAGGTGGATGTATCCAACCAGGCGTGGTACGCCGTCCAGCCCCACCCCCTGGGTCGTTCCCTCGACATTCGCCTGCATCTTTCGAAATAGGTCGGTCTCTGCAGTACCTTTTCCAATGTATTGATCCGGGTCTGGGTAGCGGGCCAGGATCACACCCTCCGGATCGTACAATGTAAAAGTTGACCCCGCGGGGAGCTTCACATCGATGACCAGTTGGGTCAGCCAATTCAGATCTACGGCGGCATATACCACGGATTTGATTAGTCCGGACGGAAGGGTAGTCGGGTAGCCAAAGTTAATCTGGGGTTGGTGGGTAATCCGTCCAATCTGGAAATCACCGTGCGCAAAGGTGTGCGTAGCCATCGTGCGCTGAAACCAGGGCCGGTCCATGACGTTGACTGGACTGGTCATAGGAAGCGCGGAGCAAAGGATATCTCCGTTTGCATTTGCCACGCCCAGGTTCGAATATTGCCTGAATTGTTTCAAAACACCAGCCAGGAATGCGGAACACGCATGTGCATCGGAGCCACGCACAGCCTCGACCTGCGCCAATCCCGTCAGCAATTGGCGAGTTCCTTCTTCCTGCCGGTTGAATTCAGCAGAGACGAGGCGAGTAAGGCGTAACGCCTCCTCCTGAATAC
>JAQTMA010000119.1:0-1376 GCA_028714615.1 Anaerolineaceae bacterium
GGCTTGCGCTCCGCGGATGAAGCTCCCCAAGCGCAGGCCTGGGTGGACCAGCTCAGTGCGCGCGGTTCGACCGATATCAACCGGGCTCTGCTGGAAGCTGCCAGCATGGCCAGCTCCGAGCGCCCCACCTACCTGATCTTCTTGACCGACGGCCTGCCTACCAATGGCATCACCGACAGCAACCAGATCCTGGCCAACTTCGCCCAGAACGCACCGAAAGACCTGCGCCTGTTCGTCTTCGGGGTCGGTTACGACGTGGACACCATGCTGCTCGACAGCCTGTCTGAGCAGCACCACGGCGCCACTACTTACGTCCGCCCGGGCGACGCATTGGATGAAATCCTGTCAGGATTTTACGCCAGGATCAGCACCCCGGTGCTCACCAGCCTGAAGCTGGATTTTGGTGGGACGCCTACCTACGACCTGTATCCCAACCCTCTGCCTGACCTGTTCCTCGGCTCGCAGATTGTGGCCGTCGGGCGTTACCGCGCCGGCGGCAACGTCGACGTGACCCTGACCGGCCTGGTGAACGGGCAGACTCAAACCTTCACATACCCCGAGCAGGTTTTCTCACGGGACAGCTCTGCTGGGGATGCAACCCTGGCCGCACTGCCCCGCTTGTGGGCCACCCGCAAAATCGGTTTCTTACTCAACCAGGTGCGCTTGAAGGGAGCGGACCAGGAAACGATCGACCAAATCGTGCACTTAAGCATTCGGTACGGCATCGTCACACCGTACACGTCTTACCTGGTAACCGAGCCGGCCGCCCTGGGCGCTGATGCCCAGCAGCGCATCGCCCAGGAACAGTACAACCAGATGCAGGCCATGCCCTCCGCGCCGGTTTCCGGTCAGGCTGCTGTGGATAAGGCTTCGGGTATGAGCGGACTGGCGGGCGCCGAAGCGCCGGCTGCAGCTTCGAGCGACAACCAGAGCGTGGTGCGCGTGGTTGGCGCACGCACCTTCGTCCAGGCGGATGGAGTGTGGACCGACACGGCTTTCGACCCGAAGACCATGCAGACCATCAAGGTCTCGTTCCTGTCCAATGACTATTTCGCCCTGGTGCAGTCCAACCCGGACGTCGCGGCAGCGTTTGCCTTGGGCCAGCGGGTGATTGCGCTGGCAGGCAACAAGGCCTACGAAGTGGTCGCTGCGGAGGAAGCCACCCCACCATTGCACCTGGAACCGGCCGCCACGACCAACCCGGCCAACCCGACCGCCGTCGCCCCCACCATGGTACCCGGCGCGCTAAAGCCAACGGTCACCCCCAATTCTACGCCCGTCGCAAGCGCGAACCTCAATCCGGAGAAGGCGTCGTTGGCCTTCCCGATTGCGTTGGTGATCATCATCCCGGTGGCGTTGATCTGGGTGTTGAGGCG
>JAQTMA010000119.1:1476-12495 GCA_028714615.1 Anaerolineaceae bacterium
TTGTTGCCCTGGATATCGAAACCACGGGGCTTGACCCCTCCTCCGACGCCATCCTGGAAATCGGCGCAGCCAAGTTCTCCGGCCGGCGCGTTGAATCAGAATGGTCCACGCTGGTCAACCCCGGCCGGCCGATCCCCGCGTTCATCACCCAGCTTACCGGCATCACCGGTGAAATGGTGCAGAACGCCCCGCGCCTGCGCGACGTGCTGCCCGATCTGATCCATTTCGCCGGGAATGCCCCCATCCTGGGGCACAACATCGGCTTCGACCTGAGCTTCCTGCGCAAGTACGGGGCGCTCACCCTCAACGAATCCATCGACACCTACGAGCTGGCAGCCATCCTGCTGCCCACCGCCACCCGTTACAACCTGGGCATGCTGGCCCAGTCGCTCGGCATCTTGCTGCCGGCCACCCATCGCGCCCTGGACGACGCCCGCGTGGCCCACGCCGTATACCTCCAGTTGGTCGAGCGCGCCAACCTGTTGCCCATCGACCTGCTGGCGGAGTTCGTACGCCTTAGCGAGCCGGTGGAATGGGGCGCGGGCTGGATCTTCGGCCAGATGCTGCGGGCGCGCATCCGCGAGCAGCCGGTGGCGCCGCGCAAGGTGATGGACCGCGCTCACGAAGCGGTTTTCGCCGGCATCCGTGCAGCCGAGCTGGCGCCGCTCGTCCCCAAAGACCGCCCGCTCGCCCTGGATCTGGACGAATGTTCCGCCCTGTTGGATTACGGTGGACCCTTTGCCAACCATTTCTCGGGGTACGAGCACCGCCCGCAACAGGTCGAAATGCTGCGCGCCGTGGCCGACGCATTCTCGCACAATAAGCACTTGCTGGTCGAAGCCGGCACCGGCACCGGCAAGAGCTTTGCCTACCTGGTCCCGGCAGCTTTGTGGGCAGTCAAGAACAACATGCGCGTGGTGGTCTCAACCAACACGATTAACCTGCAAGACCAACTCATCCAAAAAGACATCCCCGACCTATGCGCCGCGTTGGGATTGCAGTTGAACGTCACGGTGCTGAAAGGCCGCGCCAATTACCTGTGCCCGCGCCGCCTGGAGCTGATGCGCCAGCGCGGACCGGAAAACGCGGAGGAGATGCGCGTCCTGGCCAAGGTGCTGGTCTGGATGCAAGAAAGCCAGAGCGGCGACCGTTCGGAGATCAACCTGAACGGCCCGGCTGAGCGGGACGTGTGGGCGCACCTGTGCGCGGAAGACGAAGGCTGCCGTACGGAGATTTGCATCAAACGCACCGGGGGAGCCTGCCCATTCCACCGCGCCCGCCAGGCTGCGCAGAGCGCGCACCTGCTGGTAGTCAACCACGCCCTGCTGCTGGCCGACATCGCCACCGGCAGCCGCGTGCTCCCCGATTATGATTACCTGATCATCGACGAAGGCCACCACCTGGAATCGGCCACCACCAACGCGCTCAGTTTCAAGGTCACCGAAAGCGACATGGCGCGTTTACTGCGCGAACTGGGCGGGCCGAGCTCGGGCGTGATGGGGCGTTACCTGAACCTGACCCGCGATCTCATCCCCCCGGCCGATTACGCCGCTCTTAACCAGATCGTTTCACGCGCCACGGATTACGCCTTTCGCCTGGAGAACCTTAGCCGCCGCTTCTTTCAAACGGTCGACCAGTTTCTCTCCGACCAGCGGGAAGGCCGTCCATTGGGCATCTACCCGCATCAGGAGCGCATCCAATCCGCCACGCGCACGCTGCCGAGCTGGTCGGAGGTCGAAATGGTGTGGGGAGAGGCGCTCGATTCGTTCAAGCCATTACTGCAACAATCCGCCAGGCTGAACCAGGCATTGAGTGAGCTGGAACTCGACCTCAGCGAGGACCTGGAAGACGTGCAGAATTCTTTGGGCGACCTGGTGCGCCGCCTGACCGAAGTGCAGATCAACCTGGGCGACCTGGTGTCGAATCCCAAGCCGGATATGGTCTACTGGGTGGAACATCACCCCAGCGGGAACCGCCTATCCTTGCAAGTGGCGCCGCTGCACATCGGCCCGCTGATGGAGAAGTACCTGTGGCACGAGAAATCCAGCGTGGTTCTCACCTCGGCCACCCTGACGACCGCCGGTGAATTCGATTACCTGCGCAACCGCCTGAACGCAGACGAAGCCGACGAGCTGGCGGTTGGCTCGCCGTTCGAATACCAGAGCTCCGCCATGCTATACCTGGTCAATGACATCCCCGAACCCTCCGATGCCAACGGTCACCAGCGCGCCATCGAGCACGCTATCCGCCAGTTGGCCAAGGCCACCGAAGGCAAGATGCTGGTGTTGTTTACTTCGTATGCCCAGCTCAAGCGCACGTCAAATGCCATCGGTTCAGGGCTGGCGGAAGCCGGCATCCTGGTCTACGAGCAGGGCGAAGGCGCATCGGCCAACACCCTGCTGGAAAACTTCCGCGGGGCAGACCGGGCCGTTCTGTTGGGGACGCGTTCGTTTTGGGAGGGGGTGGATGTACCCGGCGATGCGCTCTCCGTGCTGGTGATCGTCAAGCTACCCTTCGACGTGCCTACCGAACCGATCATTGCCGCGCGCTCCGAGACTTTTGACGACCCCTTCAATGAATACAACCTGCCGGAGGCCATTTTGCGCTTCCGCCAGGGATTCGGCCGTCTCATCCGCACCCAAACCGACCGGGGGGTGGTGGCGGTGCTGGACAAGCGCATCCTGACCAAACGCTACGGCCGTTCATTCCTCGATTCCCTACCCACCTGCAACGTCAAGGTCGGCCCGGTAAGCGACCTGCCCCGATCGGCAATGAGCTGGCTGCGGAAGTAAAGGAGATTTATCCGCAAATTTCGCCAATCGTTCTTTGGCAATTAGCGAGATTCATTCTTGGTCAGCTAAACCTAGGACAGCATTCCTTGCTTTTCATCTCGCTGAGAAGCTTTCTTTTCCTCTGAGCGCATGTAAGTTCTCGGGTAAAGCCTTAACCTTTTTCGGAAGGTTGTTCACCCGACTCCCCAGGTTCCTCCTTGGGGAGAGGGGTGGTCTCCGCGGCGAAATGGAATTCGCTGGGGCGTTCGCTCTCCTCGAAGCCCGCCAGGACGAAAATGGCATTTGCCACCGTCTTCCCCGGGTTGCGCCAGCGGTGATTCAACTGGGCTGCGAAGAGCAGGCTATCTCCCGCCGTGAGGATAAAGCGCTCATCATCGACCTCGTACTCCATCGTCCCCCGCAGGCAGAAAACGAATTCGTGCCCGGTGTGGAGCATGCCATAGGGGCCGCTGCTGCCGCCGCTCTCCATCGTAATCATGAAGGGCTCCATCCGCCCGGTAAACTCCTCTCCTCCCAAGCCTTCCCACACCCCCCGGGTGAGCGGCAGGCGGACGCGTTCGCTGGCCTTGCAAAAGACTATTTTGCTGCGCGGTGGTTCTTCACGGAAGAAGGCCGTGATGGGTACTTCCAACGCTCCAGCAAGTTTGTGCAGCGTGCTGACCGATGGCGAGGTCAAGCCACGTTCAATCATGCTCAGAGCGTTGGCTGAAAGTCCACTGCGGCGAGCCAGGGCGCGCATGGAAACGCCGCGCTCCTCACGCAAACTGCGCAATCGCATCCCCACATCGATTGATAGCGCCTCTTTTCCGAGTATGTCCACCGCAACCTCCTATCGCCGATTAATGATCAAATATATCCAGATCAATTATATCCAGATTCATCCAGTTTATGTGACAAATCATTCAGGTTCTTTGGGAATCCTCGTGGAATTGACCGAAGAGCCTTATACATCAATCCACTGAATGGCTTCTGGGCCAGGTTTTTCCAAATTCTCGGAGCCAATGAACAAACCCTGGGCCTTGAACAACTCCTGCAGAGTGAAAAAGTACTCCATAACCACCTGAAACTGAGTGAACGGGTCTGTTCCCTCGGTGAACGCCTGGTCCGACCACCACACGATCTCCAACCCGGCCATCGCATTGCGCAGCAGGCGGACGATCACGTGCAGGTCGAGGCTGAATCCATCCACCGGCGCCGTGAAATTGACGCTCAAGTCCTCGATCGCCCCCGTTTGGAGCCGTTCCAGGTTGCTCTGGATGCTATCGGTGCTGATCGACAGCGCTTGTTCACCGGACTCGCCGGTCACTACCGAGGTGCGGAAGTCCTTTGTCATCTCCGCCAGGCTGAGGAAAGCTTGGGGTATCTGGTCGAGTGGCACGTTCGGCAGGTAAATTTCGGTCGCCGAGCCATCAAAATTGGTGATCCACCCTTTCGATCTTAGCCAGGCTCTTTGAATTCTTGACTGAGTGGTTTCCATTCCAGCTCCTTTAATTCTTGCAAAGCACGCAGCGCCTTATGCCGGTCTGCTTCTGATAGAGACAGCGCTGCGAACTCATCTTCATCCAGAACTTCCTGGCGGCCGTCCGGAAAAACCAGCAAATCCAGTGCCAGGTCCACATAGGCAACCTCCGTCTTTGTTATGGTTGCCGGGCAGGCCACATTGCTATACCAGCATTTGATGCGGTCATCGTCTTTATCGTGGACTTCAAAGATGTTATACCAGCGGTCGGTATAGTAAGCTTCGAGAAACCGGTCGTCATTGCGGAAAAGCACCCCGTGAAAGGGCAGGTCGGCGCGGTTGAAGCGCGCCTCAAGCAAGATCGCGCGTGGATCCCGCGCAAGCACCTGACCGGTGTAGCGCCAGGTTTCCTGGCCTTGCAGATCGAGCTTCATGACCGTGATTTCAGGCATGATCCAGGCACACCAACTCTTCAGGTGGAATGGAGATGGTCAGCTTTTGCCCGCGTTCGGGCGCCTCAGGTAGCGAGAAGATCAATTCGGCGCCATTGCCGGTGCGCAGCGTCACTCGGAAAACCTCCCCGCGAAAGACCACGTCTGCCACCACACCCTGGATCGTGTTCAGACCTGGCGTTGTTATCACGCGAGCGTGGCCCGGGCGCAGGAGAAGCATGACGGCCTGGCCAACTTGTGGCAGAAACCCGGTGCAGCTCACTTGAACCACTCCGAGATGTGTTCGCACCTGGAGCGGGTTGGTTGACACCAGCGCCCCCTCCAGAATGTTGCCCAGGCCCAAAAAGCGGGCCACCCAAACGGAGGCCGGGTGGTTATAAACCTGCGCCGGCGTGCCGCTCTGGGCTACCACGCCTTTGTCCAGCAGCGCCAGGCGATCCGCGATGGCGAAGGCTTCTTCCTGATCGTGGGTCACGTAGATGGCCGGGATACCGGTGGTGCGCAGGATGTGACGCAACTGAAGCGAGAGCTGTTCGCGCAGGGTTCGATCCAGGGCGGCGAGCGGCTCATCCAGCATCAGCAAGCGTGGACCGGGCGCCAGCGCCCGCGCCAGGGCAACCCGCTGCTGCTCGCCCCCCGACAGGTCCGTCACTCGCCGGCCAGCAAAATCACTCAGGTTGACCATCTCCAGAGAGACGCGCACGCGCTGGTCGATTTCCTCCTGCGGCAGACCGTGCATGCGCAGTCCGAAAGCCACATTCTGGGCGACGTTGCGGTGCGGGAACAGGGCATAATCCTGGAACATCAGGCCAAAATTACGCCGGTAGGACGGAACGTCTATCAAATCTTGACCGTCCCACAGCACCTGACCGCTTTCCGCACCTTCCAGCCCGGCAATGATGCGCAGCAAGGTGCTTTTCCCGCTGCCTGAGGGTCCCAACAGGCAGAGGGTCTCACCCTGGCCCACCGACAGGGAGATGCCTTTCAGGAGCGGCTGACCTTCATAGGATTTGGAGATTTCGATCAGTTTAAGCATCATTTACCATGTTCTCCTGGCAAGCGCAGGCGCTCAATGAGCAGGATGCCGGCGCCGCAGACGACCATCAACAGGGTCGCCATCGCCAGCGCCTGACCATAATTGAGCGCACCCGGCTGGGAGAGGAACCGATAGATGGCGATGGGCAGGGTCGGGTATTCCGGGCGGGCCAGGAACGAGGTAGCGCCAAACTCACCCAGGGAGATGGTGAACGCAAAAACCGCCGAAGCCAGGGCAGCCCGGGCGAGAATGGGCAGGTCGATCTCACGCCACACCCGCAGCGGTGATGCCCCTAACACCGCAGCCGCCTGGCGCAATGAATTCGGGATGGATCCTAAGGTGGGCTGCAGGCTGCGCACCACGAAGGGGAGCGCCACCAGGGTGTGCGCCAAAGGGACCAGTAAAGGGGATGCGCGCAGGTCGAGCGGGGGGCGGTTGAAAACCAGGATAAAACCCAGCCCGAGGGTGACTGCGGAGGTTCCCAACGGTAACATCAGGACAGGATCCAGCAGGCGGTTGAGCGCGGCAGGCTGGTTGAGGGCGTAGGCCGCCGCGAATCCCAGGCTGACCGAGAGCAGCACCGTCGCGCCGGCATAGATCAGCGAGTTGCGGGCTGCCTCCACCGGAGGGACGTAAAAGAGCGATTCGCGCGGGTTGGTAAACAACGCCTGGTAATACTGCGTGGTCAGGCCGGCTTGCACCTCCCCACGCTGCCCGCGATTCGCCTCCAGGCGCGAGAAGGAGCGCAAAGCCAGGGCTGCCAGGGGAGAGACCAGCAGGACTGCCAGAACGGCGATGAGGCTTCCCACCAACAGGCGCTGGCGGAAGCCGCGCGGCCGGCGTACACTGCCCGGCTGAGTGCGTGGGGCAAGAGGAACGATGGCAGCCGCGATCGAGCGCGAATAGACACCGGTGATCACCAGGGTGCACAGCAACTGCACCAAGGAAAGTAGCCCCGCCAGCGGCAGGTTGAGCAGGTTCAACGCCTGAATGTAGATGGCCACCTCGATCGTCGCAAAGCGCGGGCCGCCCAGGATCAAAATGACGCCGAAACTTGTGAAATCGAACAGGAAGACCAGCAAGGCAGCCGCCAGGATCGAAGGACGCAGCAGCGGCAGGGTCACCTCGCGGAAGACGCGCGCCCGGCTGGCTCCTAACACCTCTGCCGCCTGCCCCAAGCGCCCATCCAGGCGCGCCCAGGCGTTGCCCACCGTACGGATGACGACGGTGGTGTTGTAAAAAACGTGGGCGACCAGGATTGCCCCAAACGTGTACAAGAAGTTGATGGGTGGCGCGTCCAGGTGGAACGCCTCCATCAAAGCCAGGTTGGCCCAGCCGCGCGGCCCGAGCAGCGCGTTGAACGCCGCGGCGACCACCACGGTCGGCAAGATGAAGGGGATGGTGGTCAGGGCGCGCAGCAGCTCTTTTCCCGGGAAGGTGTAGCGGGCGAAGAGATAAGCGCCCGGCAGCCCGACCGCCAGGGTGAGCAGCATCGAGAGCAGCGCCTGGTAGAGCGTGAAGCCCAATGGCCGGCCCACCTGCTCCCAGGTCAGCAGCGGCTGGGGAGCCTGCACCGTGGTCAGCCCAAGGCGGAAGACCGAAAAGAGCGGGTAGAAAAAAAAGAGCGTCAGGAAGGCCAGGGGAAGGCTCCACAGCAGCAGAACGCGGCGGTTGGCCCAATTCCGCCTGGCAAGCCACACTTGGCGAATTCCCTGGCTCAATGCAGTACCGTGCTCGTCCAGGCTTGGATCCAGGCATCGCGGTTTTTGGCGATTTCATCCGGAGACAGGCTGGCGGATTGTTGCGGAAGCAGGGCGAACTCAGAAAAGACGGTGGGCAGCCTGGCTTGCGGATTGACCGGGTAAACGAACATCTGTAACGGCATGTCCTCCTGGAAGGGTATGCTCAACATGAAATCGACGAATTTCTGGGCAAGCTCCGGCTTTTTGGTGCCGGCCAGAATGCCGACGAATTCCACCTGGCGGAAGCAGGTGTCTGGCGCGGTGATCGAGCGGGTAGGCGGCTCGGCTACCGGCGTGGACGCATAGACCACCTCGGCGGCCGGGCTGGTGTTGTAGGATACCACCAGAGGCTGAGCGCCCTTACCCGATGAACCGCTAAAATTGGTGTAATAGGCGTCCTCCCAACTGTTGACCACCACCAGGCCGTTATCGCGCAGACTTTTCCAATACTCCAGGTAGTGCTCCTGGCCGAAATGTTTAACGGTAGCTAACAAGAAAGCCAGGCCCGGCGAGGAGGTAGCTGGGTTTTCGGTCACCAACAACCCCTTGTATTCGGGTTTTGCCAGGTCTTCCAGACTTTGCGGGATGGTGAGCTGTTTCCCGGCAAAGTAAGCTTTGTCATAGTTCAAGCACACGTCGCCGTAATCGACCGGCAGCGCCTGATTGCTCGGGTCGAGTTTGAACTCGGCGGGGATTTGCGCCAGCACTGGCGAAGCATAGGGGAGATAAATCCCGGCTTGCAGCGCGCGAGAGAGGAAGGTGTTATCCACCCCGTAGAAGACGTCAGCCAGCGGCGCCTCTTTGGAGAGGATCGCTTTGTTTAACGCGGCTCCGGCATCCCCGCTCTTGATGAAGCTGAGCTTGACGTGGTTGGCTTGCTCAAATTGAGCCACCACCGGCTGGCTGGCAGCGAAGGAATCGTGCACCATGACGGTCAGGTTTTGCACTGCGGGTTGCGGAGCGATGCCCGTATTGGTCGCCGCGGCCGGGGTCGGGTTGGATATAGCCGCCTGCCCCCCACAGGCCGCCAGCAGAAAGCCGATCATCAGGCAGGAGACCAGTATTTTTGTTTTCATTCGTTCTCCTCCTTTCACAAACATTCACAGAGAGTACAACGAGTTAATAAATTTTGTGTCCTCTGTATACTGTGGTTAGGGTTTTTGCCTCGTATGCACACATAATAACGAACCCGAAGCAATAACCACGCGGGCATGTCCGGTGATCATCACATTGCTGATCCCGCGCGTCTTGTACGGGTAGAGCGTTTCCCCGTGCAATGGATACTCCAGACCTTGCGTGGTCACCCCACTGACATCGCCCTGCAACGGGAGCAGCGAGACCACGTCGCCCGGCGCCCCGCTCAGCTCCGCCTGGCCGGTGATCCAGAAGACTTCCTCCAGCCCGTCATCCAGGCGCACCGTGCAATCATGCAGAGCCGGGTCGCGCAGCAGGGAAAGATTCCCCAGGGTGTGATCCAACCGCCCGCCCAGCCCGCCTACCACCAGCAGGTCGCGGTACCCTTCATCTACAGCCAGGCGCAAAGCCAGTTCGAGATCGGTTTCGTCTTTGTGCGACGGGTGGCGGACGGTGCGCGCCCCGGCCGATTCCAGGCGCGGCAAGAGACCAGGCGCGAGCGAGTCCAGGTCACCCACCAGGAGAGCGGGCATCAAACCCAGGCGTACCATGTGGCGCATACCGCCATCTGCCGCAATCAGCCTGTCGTCTGGCTTCAATAACGCTTGGGCAGCGTCCGGGTCTGGCAGGTCGCCATTGGCAAAGATCACGGCACGGGAAGTTTTATCCAAATAAAAACCCTCCATACGGAGGGATAGGGAGATTGGCTGCGCTATATCCCTCCGCCGGAATTACCCGGATCAGGTAGTGCGGGTCAAAGGCAGTCGGCCTTTTTCTCAGCCCAGCTTTACCGGGCTCCCCGTTGATCGATCGATTAAGGATAGTATAGGATGAGAAGGAAGGAAAGTCAAGTTGAATTCGGTTTTCGAAGTACAATTTTCCAATGGCTACCCTCTCACTAGGACTCCTTCAATTACTTTCGAGGGGTTTCGACCAAGACGCCAACCTCGCCAAAGGCGAAGATACTGTCCGCCAGGCGGCAGGCATGGGCGCCGAGGAAGGTATCTACCTGGCTCATTTTGACCTGGAGCAGTTGCGAAATTACCGGGAGCGCGAAGTACTGGGCAATGCTTTCCGTAAACCACACCGGTACGGCCTGCTGACCGAGATGGATGTGCATGCGCCATTCATTCGAGTAAACGAGAAGGGAGTGCGCTTTCCACGGGGGGAGAGATAGAGAACAAAGTAAGACCCAACTATCAACGGTTGGGCAACGAAAACCAGGAGAAAGGGCATATGGATAAGAGTGAATCATTTTGCGCCGGAACACGTGGCGAGTGTCTTCGCGACAAATTCAACCCAGTACTTCAATAAACCTTTCGAATGTGATATATTCGGATCGAGCGGTGAGCACCGTTCCAAGTACCGGGATCAGGTCTCTGCCCCGGGGCGTCAGGAAAATCCTGTTATCAGGAGCGCCGACCTACTTGTGCCACCGCTCACTTTTTTCACCAAGATGGCTGGAAGTGGTTTCATCCGTTTCATACACCAAAGGGTGTGAAATTCAATCAAGGCGGGTCTGTTCTGGGTAGAGAACCCGGGTCATGAAGACCCGCCTCTACAGCCAGGTTGAGAGGCTAATCTGACAAGGTTCATCCTGCGCCTCACCATGGGGAGCCGCTCAGGTCAAGCGATTGGGTCCCCGGTGGGGTAGGGGCACCCTGGGAAAGAACACCCACACCGTCCCGGCGCCTGGGGCGGGGTTGCGATTCCAGGATGCGGGAGGTGTGGTCAAACCCCATGCCCCGGGGATGGAATTGCGTATGCGGTTGGTAAGGGACGAGGGGGGTTTTAGAATATATGTGCTAACTTAGCAAGAGGGAAATGGGTGGGAGGTAAAGAGAAGGTTCTCGCGCAGGCGCGGGGACGCGGTGAAAGACAAGAAATTCACCGCCAATACAGGTTTATGTTGTTGCCGAACCGTCCCTACATCCATATCGAGAGTACCCGATCCGCTCACCTGGTAGGGGTGGGTCTGCAAGGTTTCGAAGCAAACTTTTCCCACATCCAGACCCACCCCGGTGGAGGGTAGGACAGCCCTGAGCGGCTGACCACCACCCGGGGCAGGTCTGGTAGGTTTGCCCGCCAAATTGATTTTCGATTTCAGACCCGCCCCTACGCTCGAGAGCCTAACCTTGACAAAGTTCATCTTGATGGGTAGGTGTAAGACCCCCTATATCCAAATCGTGGTTGTAGCCCGGGCAGCAGCATTTGTGGGTAAGGCGGTCATTCTTTCGCACTGGTAGTGACGACTCTGCGCAGCGCCCCTTGCGGGTCAGGTCGTGGATTCCATCTCTTCCAGGATACTGTAGAGCAGCTCGAGCAAGATGGTTTTTACCGATTCTTTGTCGTGCGCTGTACAGGGAAGCAACTTCACGTTGGGATCCAGGCGGAGCGCGTTGCG
>JAQTMA010000120.1:0-5290 GCA_028714615.1 Anaerolineaceae bacterium
GATTCGAACTCGAGTTTTGGCCTTGAGAGGGCCACGTCCTGGGCCACTAGACAATGGGGGCGAAGCCGCCAGATTCTAACATATCCCCGATAGTGCGTCAATGAGTCGCCCTTTACCACTCCAGCTCTGTGCCCCGTACGGCGCAGACTGTACCTTCTCGTTGACCTTGGTCTCCCTCTCCACGGGAGCCCCCCCGAGGCCACGGTTTTGCCTTCTACGCACCGCGCCGTCCTCCGAAGTCCCAGCGTTCTCGCGCAGAGGCGCTGAGGCGCAGAGAAAAATCATTTTTTTCTTCCCTCCGGCAACAAATACCCGGGTTGGTGCTCAACCCTCCCCTAGCCATTACCCAGGAAGCGATGTTGGGTCCCTGAGGGGGGTCAGGCATGAGCATTCTCTCCGAGTTACCGGGCTCCCCCTGGCATGTACGCCAGGGGTGAAGAAAGAGGGAGTCCCTTGTGCTTCTTTGCGGCTCTGCGCGAGAACCCACTCTTTTGCTTATCTCCCCGGGGCACGAGGTTTGGTCAATCCTCCAGCATCCTGCAATCGCAACCCCGCCCTAGGTCCTGGGTGTTCTTCCCCAGGGTTCCCCTACCCCTCACGGAGTCCCCATTGGGGATTGTCTTGTTGCCCGATTTCTTCAATCAGCAATCAGCAATCAGCAATCTAAAATCTAAAATCTAAATCCCCACCCTTTTTGGTATACTTGACCTCGGACTTCTTATGGGTACCATTGCCGAATATCCAACCGATCCAAAATATACCATCAAGGCCGTCTGCCTACAGACCGGTATCCGCGCCGTCACCTTGCGTGCCTGGGAGCGGCGCTACAACCTCATCCGGCCACAGCGGGGCGACAACCTCTATCGCCTCTACTCCGAACAGGATGTAGCCCTCCTGCATTGGGTGAAACAGCGCATCGACAGCGGCCTAAGCATCAGCGACGCCGTGCGCGAGCTGAAATCCCTGCAGGAGAACGATACCTGGCCCGAGCCGGCTCCCAATCGCCCAGTCGTCACCCCGGCCTGGGACCGTCCCCCGTCTGCCTATGCGGCGGCGCTATTCAATGCATTCATGAAGCACAACGAAGGCTCTGCCGGCGATCTGCTGCGCAAGGCACAGGCAGGCTTCGATGTCAAAACCCTATGCCTGGAGGTGGTCATTCCTTGCCTGGTACGCATCGGAGCCGCCTGGGCCCGTGGGGAAATTGGGGTGGCTACGGAGCATTACGCCAGCGCCTTCCTCCATGGAAAATTGCTCGCCCTGCTGCAAGCGTGTCCCCAACGCCGCAGCGTCCCGCTCATCCTGAGCGGCTGCCCGGCCGGGGAGCAGCATGAGCTCGGCATTCTCATCCTGGCCCTGCTCCTGCGCCACGATGGGTACCGGGTAGAGTACCTCGGCCCGGATCTGCCGCTTGCTGACCTGGTCGAGTATGCTCGCGAACAGCAGCCCCGCCTGATCTGCCTGGCGGTCACGCTGGAAGAGCACGTCCCTGGTTTGAGCTCATTCCAGGATGATCTGGATACGTTGTACCCCGCGCCGCTGCTCGGCTATGGCGGCCTGGCCTTCAACGCCCAGCCCGCCCTGCGCGAACGGGTTCGCGGCCACTTTCTCGGTGAAACCCTGGTCGATGCGCTCCAAACGGTTCACGCCCTGCTGGATCGCTAAAACAGCTTTCCCCGGTTGCTCCGCTACCCTCCGGAACCCGGGAGAGGGAGCTGCATATAGTTGTATACCGCCCGCGATAGGCGGGCAAAGAGCAGGTTGGCCGGGTCGAACAATAGCTGCTGGTCGCTATAGAGGTAAATCGCCAGGGCGTAATCCCCGCCCGGGCTTTGCACCAACGCCACATCCGAGAAGGTATGCACCAGCCCATCCGGCCCGGTGATCCAGCCGTGCTTGTGGCCAACCGCTGTCCCCTCCGGCAGGCCGGCTTTGATCAGCACGGGCAATTTGTTCCTCTTCAAGATCTCGATCATCTGGCGGCACTTGGCCTGAGTGATTTCCCCCGGGAAGGTGGCCGTCAATTTCCCCGATCCGTCCTGCGCGCAGGCGTGTATCTGCGCCAGCAGGTCGGCCATGTCTGCGGCCGTCGTCTGGTTATATACGTCTGGGTGGGTATTGAATTCGGTGCGCTGGTTAGCCGGTGTTTGCACCAGTTCGAGCAATGGCGCACCGTCGTAGAAATATCCGCTCCAGTAAGTATTTTGGTATCCGAACGAACGTAAATCGCGGGTGACCTCCAGCGGACCGCGGGTGAGATCGATCACCGTTTGCACCACCTGGTCGGTCGAAGGGTTGTCCGAAGCCTCGATCATCTGCCGAACGAGCTGCAGCACGCTCTCCGGCATCGGCTCGGGGGTGCGCCGGAACACCGATACCATCACTGGGATCTTGATCGTACTGGCAGCCGTGAAGGCCATCTCCGCTGGCAGCACGCTCCCGTGTACGCTGGCAAAATCCAGGCGGAGGCCGTTCCGCAGGTCCGCCAATGAGATCTCGGCCAGGCCTTCAAAGCCATCGACTTGCAGAATGGATTGCAACAGGGTACGCAACCGCGTGAGCTCCGGCCGCCCGGGTGGGACGGGGTCTCCGCGAATCGTCGCTATGCGTTGGGTGGGGGAGTGCAGCCCGTTTTCCAGTTGGCGCAGGGTATCTTCTACGTCCAGCGCCATCCCCGCTTGTCCGGGAACAAAATCCACCCCGCCCAGCACCGGCTGGGCAGCCGTAGGCGTTCGATCGTAGCGCGCGGCGATTTGCTCGACGATGTAAGCCCTCAGGCGCGCCGCATCCAAATCGGCCAGCAATGGGACCGCACCAATCGCGTTGCCGCCGGCCGGCCGCTCCCATAAAAATTCCCAGAAGGACGGGCGCCTCGGGGAAGCGCGCTCCAGCATGGCCTCCAGGTTCAAGCGGAACCCCACGTCTTCCGGCTGCACCCGGAAGACAGAATCCTGGTAACGCACTTCCACAGGCAGGGCATACGCTGCCCGGATGCGCTCGGCGGCTTGTGGGCGGTTCAATCCCCCGACTGGTATCCCGGCAATCGTCTGAGTAGCCGGGTAGACAACGTCCAGCGAGCGATACGTCGCCCACTGGACGATGGTCGTGCCGGTTGCGACCAGAATCAACAAGCCGCAAAGCATGCGAAGAGCAACGGAGATGGTGAACCGGGGCATACCGCCTCGATTGTACCTTTAAATGGAACTTTGGCAGTCCCCCAATGGACTGCCAAAGTTCGTTTTTCTCTCTCTTATACCCCTATGATCTATAAGAGACTGGTATGCTGTTGGAAAATAACAATCCATCTGCCGAACCGGTAACCACCGCTAATAAGTGTTACCAGTAAATTCTACATATGAAATATAAGCTAAGCGAGCAGGTGCTGCAATGGGGGGAGTTCCTAGAGATGAGGTAGGGAAAACCCTATCGATCCTGAAAGCTCGGTGGGATATGGCGCCCCGGCCGTTGAAACCCGGTATAATCCAGGCAAGAATCCAATCCAGGAGCTGTACCATGACCTATTCCGGTGTGATCGACCGCTATCGCGCCCTGTTGGAGGTGCCTGCTCACCTCCAGGAAGTCACCCTGATGGAAGGTAACACCCCCTTGATCCCGGCTCCCCGCCTGGCGGACGAGCTGGGTGGGGGCTTCGAGCTGCTGCTGAAATTTGAGGGCATGAACCCCACCGGTTCATTTAAGGACCGCGGCATGACCGTGGCTATCAGCGAGGCGGCCGGGCGGGGCGTCCGCGCCGTCATGTGCGCCTCCACCGGCAACACGGCCGCTTCGGCAGCCGCGTACACTGCCCGAGCAGGCATGCGCGCCTTGGTGATCATTCCGCAGGGTAAGGTGGCCGCCGGAAAACTGGCCGGAGCGGTGGCGTACGGCGCCCAGGTCATCCAGGTGGATGGTTCATTTGACGACGCTCTTGGATTGGTCGTCTCGCTCACCGAGAAATATCCGATTGCCCTGGTGAACTCGTTGAATCCCTACCGCATCGAAGGCCAGAAAACCGCTGCGTTTGAGATTTGCGACGTCTTGGGGCAGGCTCCCGATTGGCTGTGCCTGCCGGTAGGGAATGCCGGCAACATTACGGCGTATTGGATGGGGTTCAAACAGTACCACCGCTTGAAAGGCGCCGGCCTTCCCCACATCCTGGGTGTACAGGCCGAAGGCTCCGCGCCGCTGGTTCTCGGCCACCCCGTTGAACACCCCGAGACGGTGGCGACCGCCATCCGCATCGGGCGGCCGGCGCGTGGCGAGCAGGCTCTGCAAGCAGCGGAGGAATCGCACGGGCGCATCCTGGCTGTCAGCGATGAGGAAATCCTGGCCATGCAGCGCCGCCTGGCAGCCAGCGGCGTGTGGGTGGAACCCGCTTCGGCCGCCGGGCTGGCCGGATTAGCCCACGAGCTGCGCGCCGGGCGCGTAGATCTGCACGGCCAGCGCGTCGTCGCCGTCTGCACCGGGCATGGCCTCAAAGACCCGGAGATCATCACCCGCGCGATGCTCACCCCTGAAGTGCTGCCGGCTACATTGCCCGCTATGGAAGCTGCCATCGCGGGATTGACCGGCGCGGGAGCAGAATGAACCGGGTTCAAGTTCGCGCTCCCGCCACCACGGCCAACTTGGGTCCCGGTTTCGATTGCCTGGGCCTTGCCCTTGATCTCTGGAATGAGGCCACCTTCGAGCTGAGCGGGAAGGGCGTCCACGTCGCGGTCCAAGGCCTGGGAAAAGGCTGCCTGCCGGAGGATTCGCGGAACCTCGTCGCTCGCATGGCCTTGCGCGTCTTTCAGACAGCCGGCCAGGCGCCTCCTCCCGGGTTGTCCATTTGCTGTGAAAACCGCATTCCCCCAGGTTCTGGCCTGGGATCCAGCGCTGCTGCGGCGCTGTGTGGCCTGGTTGGTGCGAATGCGCTCCTGGGTCAGCCTTTATCGAATGAAACCCTGCTGGCGCTGGCTGTTGAATCCGAAGGCCATCCGGATAACGCCGCGGCAGCCCTCTATGGGGGGCTGGTCATCTCAGCCGCTCTCGAGCCAGGAGTCGTTCTACGCCGGGTCGAGCTGCCGGTGATGCAGGTTTCCCTGGCTGTGCCGCAATTCGAGCTTTCCACCCGGGCGGCGCGCCAGGCTTTACCGGGCCAGGTTGCACTTCGAGATGCGGTATTCAATATCGGGCGAGCTGCCCTGGTTGTGGAGGCCTTGCGGGCAGGCGATCTGGAATTGCTGGGCAACGTCATGCACGACCGGCTGCACCAGCCCTACCGCTTGCGTCTCATCCCCGGCGCCGGCGC
>JAQTMA010000120.1:5390-12256 GCA_028714615.1 Anaerolineaceae bacterium
TCACGGTAAACACCCCCATGCGATTGCCGGATGGATCCTCGAAGAGCGCGAACCATCCCATGCCTGGAATCGGGCTCTTCGGCAAGAGCAACTTGCCCCCATGCTCCTCAATGCGTTTTACGGTCGCATCCACATCGTTGGTGTCGATGTAAACCGTAATATCTTTTGGGTGATACATATTCCCATCGATGCGCGGGAACCCGCCTGCGGGTCCCCCTTCAGCCTCGAAGGTGACATAATCCATTTCGGGCATGGGAGAAAGCTTCCAGCCAAACACGTCAGCGTACCACTGGCTCCCGCTAAATGGGTCTTTGGCCGGAATTTCGATGTGAATAATCGGGTGTTTTTCCATCGTAAGCCTCCTACAGGGTAAATAGAATGAATATCAATACGAACAGTATAGAATAAATGTTCTAACCGCACAATCACCCGGAGGGATGATAATCTGCTATTTCTCCCCCACTAACAGCAGGAGCAGCATCACCACTGGGGTATTCGTAACCAACGAATGGGGCATCCGCGCAGGCATGTGGATAAAGGTGCCATCCCGGGCAGTATAGTTGTCGCCGCCCACCGTCAGGTCTGCCTGACCTTTGATGAAGTAAAGGATCGCCGGGTAGGCAGCCGTATGTTCCGTCAGCTCCTGCCCGGCATCGAACCCAAACAAGGTGGTTTTGACTTTCTCTGTAGTGAGGATCGCCCGGCTGAGGATGCCATCCTTCGGGATCTCCCGAATCTCTTCAGCCAGGTTACCAAAATAGGTGTAATTCTCTGTCATTTTCCCTCCTACCCAGGCTTGAAGTTTTATCTGAATAAAAACAGGGCGACCGGTCGGCAGCCCTGTTTCAATTTGACGAACTCAACTTACGCGGTCTGGCGCAGTTCGGATAATTCGTCCTCGACTGCCTGCATCTCTAGTTTCAGGTCTCCCAGGTATTGCTCGAGGCGGGTGATGTATTCGTCGCGAGATAGGGATTCCTGTCCGTCACCACCACAGCCGCAAGCGCCTCCGCAGGCGCAAGTTCCTTCGCTTTCCATCATTTCGGGCATATCATCGGCTCCTTCACATAAATGGGTATGCGATGCATACTGTACTATTCTTGTCTTATTATAGCATACTTACAAATCTGTAGAATTCAAATCTTCCCTCCCTCGGATATAATCAGCGTAACCAGTCGATCAACCGGTCTACACTTATGCCTGCTCTTGCCTGCCAATCGTGTGGTTTTCATAATCCTCCCGGGATGCGTTTCTGCGGAAATTGCGGGACGCGCCTGACGGGGGAGACTGTCACCCTCGATCCCCCCTCTCCCCCCCCAGGCCTCATTGCCGGAGGTGGTGGGGTGATGATGGGGGCCGACTTGCTGACCCGCTTTCGCCAGGCAGGCCTGGAAGCGACCGGTCAGCAGCGCAATGTTACCATCCTCTTTGTCGATCTGGCCGGTTTTACCGCGTTCTCCCGCCGCACTGGTAACGAAGATACCTACATCTTGATCCAACAGTTTACCAACCTGATGGTTCAGGATGTATATAAATATGATGGCATGGTCGATAAATTCTTGGGGGACGGCTTGATGGCCATCTTTGGCGCCCCGATTGCCCACGAGAATAACACCGAGCTGGCCGTTCGTGCAGCCCTGGATATGCGCGCTGATGTGAATCGCCTGGCTGCGGAAATGCAAGCGCGTCTGGATACCTCCCTGAATTTGCATATAGGCTTGCATTCGGGTCCGATATTAATCGAGAATATCGGCTCTAACTTGCTTTTGAATTACACCCCGCTTGGAGACACGCTTGACCTGGCCTACCGGCTCCTTGAAGCTGCTACGCCAGGTTGCATTCTTGCCAGCCAGTCTGTGAAGCAACAGGCATTAGCGTTGGTTGACTTTGATCCCTTACCACCCTTGACCTTGAAGGGAGTGGAAGCTCCGGTCCCGGCATTTACAGTGCGCCAATTGAAAGCCCTGCCCGGCCCATCTCGCAGTGTGGATGGTTTACGCGCCAGCCTGGTCGGACGGAATGCGGACCTCAAACTGCTCGGTGCGGCGCGGGATGCTCTGGCCACACGCAAGGAAGGCCGCTTCATTTTAATTCGTGGCGAGGCGGGGATCGGGAAAAGCCGCCTCGTCCAGGAGTTCTCGGCTACCCTCGAGCCGGCCGGTTTGCGCTGCCTGACCGGACACAGCCTCATCTACCACCGTTCCATGTCATTCTGGATTTTCCAGGACTTGCTGTTTGCATTCCTGAATCTCCTGCCGGGCGTCCCAGAGGAGGGACTGCGTGCCCGCCTGTCTGAAGTTTGCCAGGATTTACTGGGCGCCCAGGCTGCCGTCGCCATTCCTTACCTTGAATACCTGTTCTCGTTGCCGCCCCTCAATGAAACGGTTGCCAACCGCCTGAGCTTGTTGGATGCTGCTCAATTGCGCCAACAGGTGTTCGTCTCCGTCCGCGATTTGCTCGTGGCTGAGGCCTGCCGTATGCCATTGGCGCTTATCTTTGAAAACCTGCACTGGGCCGATGAGGCTTCACTCGAGCTATTGCGCTTCCTGGTCGATTCGGTGCAGTCAGAACCGCTGCTCATCGTCGGGCTTTCACGCCCCTCTGACGAGCCTGGCTTCTGCCGGTTGATTGAGTGCGCGGATCGCACCCTGGCGGAGCGTTTCACGCTGATAGTCCTGGGAAATCTCTCCGCCACTCAGAGCGAACGCTTATTCGACGGGTTGCTCACCGCTCCCGATATGCCGGCAGATTTCCGCCAGCGCATCTTGGAGCGGGCGTCCGGAAATCCGTTTTTCCTCGAGGAAATGGTGCGGATGCTGATTGATGCCGGCCTGGTACACCGCGAGAATGCGGATGGCTGGCGCCCCATCCCCGGGGTGAACCTGAGCAGCCTGGAGTTGCCAGAGTCCCTGCGGGGGCTCATTTTGGCTCGCTTTGATCGCCTGGCTGAGTTCCAACGACGGGTGTTGCAGGTAGCCAGCGTGATCGGGCGGGATTTCTCTTCGCAAGTGGTAGCCAGGGTTCTGCAGCTCTCCGAATGGGAAGAGCTAGAGTCGGCGCTCACCGAATTAGTCGACCGTGGTTTTCTACGCCCCTTGCTGCCGGGGGGTGATGCGGATTACCGCTTTTCTCATACCCTGGTTTCGGATACGATCTATTCCCTGCTGCTCAAAATCGAGCTCGTGGACCTGCATGGGCGCGTAGGCGAAGCCCTGGAACAATTGTATGCTTCTCGGTTGGATAACCGGGTGGAACTGTTAGCGCGCCACTATGCGATCAGCAACCGGCCTGACAAAGCGCTACATTTCCTGATCCTGGCCGGCAATAAATCGGCGCGCGGATTTGCCAATGTCCAGGCTCGCAAGGATTACGAACAGGCTTTGGGAGTGCTCAAGCAAGTCGAGCCGAGCCTGGAACAGGTTCTCCAGGTTTATACCGGGCTGGGGGATGTGCTTATCCGGTTGGGTGAATATCCTCCTGCCCGCGATACCTATTTCACGGCGATGGATGCTCTGGACGGGCGCCAGGGTCGCAACCGGCGAGAGGACGCACCCATCCGCGCCAGTTTGCACCGCAAAGTGGCTACCACGTGCGAACGCCAGGGCGACTACGCTCAAGCCCTCAGCGAATTGTCTGCTGCTCGGGCGGCTCTTGAAGAAATGCCCGAACCCTCTCCCGTCGATAGAGGTTGGGTCCTCAATGATGCTGGTTGGATCCACTTCCGTCGTGGCGACCTGGATGGCGCCGGGGTCGTCCTGCTGGAAGCTCTCCACCTGGTGGAGGATGGCCGCAACTACGACTTAATCGCCTCGATCTACAACCGCCTGGGTGGCGTCTGCTACCAGAAGGACCAGCTCGACCAGGCCAGTAGCTACGTGCGCAAAAGCCTGTTCTTGCGCCAGGAAATCGGCGACACCAATGGCGTGGCGCGCTCCTACAATAACCTGGGATTATTACGCTGGAAACGAGGGGATTGGGACAGCGCCCTGGATGATTTCAGCCGTAGCCTGAAACTGCACGCTAACCTGGGCGATGTTGAGGGCGCCATTGAACTGCACTCCAACCTGGGCTTGCTGCACCTCGACCGGGGAAACTTCGAAGAAGCACGCCGTCACCTGGAGACCGGACTGGCTTCCGCCAGGCAAATCGGCCATAGCTATCATATCGGTTTGATCTACCTGCATTTCTGCCGCCTGTACGTCTCTCTAGAAAATTGGGAGACGGCCTTGAAATACTGCCGGCTGGGGCTGCAGACTTTCAACGAGATCGGTGTGATGGAGAACCTGGTCGACTTGAATACCTACGCCGGGCTGGCCTACCTGGGTCTGGGGGATGTGAATATGGCCGAGAAGTGCGCGTGTGACGCTTTGGAGCTCTACAACCGGCTTAATGTCAACGATCGTACCGGCATGTCCGAAGACCGCGGCCGCGCCCTGCGCTTGCTCGCCCAGGTATGCCTGGCCCGGAAGTTACCCGAAAAAGCCGCCGGATATTTAAAAGAAAGCGCTTCCATTTTCAAACACGTGGGAAACCAGGTTGAACAGGGACGGACATCCCTGGTCCAGGCTCAACAAGCCATGCAAATGGGAGCCAGCGCCACCGCCCGTATTCTGTTGAATGAGGCCCGCTTGATTTTTCGGCAGCTCGGCGCGCGCATCGACCTGAAGAAGGTTGAAGCGATCTCTGTTCGATAAAACATACCTCTAGAATTTGCTACAATAGAGCCATGCAAGCGGATTTCGAGCCCCACCTGTATGAGCGCATATATACCACCGTGCAGCAGATTCCGCCTGGACGAGTAGCGACTTATGGACAGATTGCCCAGATTGTGGGTGGGTGCAGCGCCCAAATGGTAGGATTCGCGCTGGCCGCCTTACCCAATGGTTCTGACGTGCCCTGGCAGCGGGTGATCAATGTCCAGGGCAAGATTAGCCCGCATGGGTTTGGCTTCGGCAGTGCGCTGCAGCGCGACTTGCTCCTTTCCGAGGGTGTGGAGTTCGGCCTGGAAGATCGCATTGACTTTGAGAAATTTAGGTGGTTACCGTAAACGTGGTCAGCTTCCGCCCGGATGAGGTGGGGGGAATTCCTACCCCCGCTCTAGGAAATCCCCGCTTGGTTTTTGCTCGCCGGCCCGTTACAATACTGATTACAGGGAGATATTGCGATAAGGGAGATGAAAATGCAACAAGAGACGGAAGTGGTGATTAAGCGTAGAGGTGGAGTTGGCCAGATGGTGCTGGGCATCATCCTGGGTAGCTTGATTGGCGGCACAATTGCCTTGCTCGCTGCTCCGCGGCCCGGGCATGAAACCCGGCGCATGCTCGCTGATAAAGGCATCGAATTGAAAGACCGGGCTACCGGGATGGCGAGCGACGTCCGTGACCGGGCTAGCGATGTAGCCGGTCAGGCCCGTGAACGGGTTCAGATGGCAATTTCAAGCGTCCGTGGCGGCTCTCCTGCTGAAAATATATCAGAAGTAACCCGCCTTGAGCGAGATGTGAACGTTCTGGAGAGAGATATCGACAAAACCTATGACCTGTAAAGTGGCTGTAAGTTGATTCATTAAAATCCGCATGCTATACTGATTGCAGTCCGATAAAGGCAAACCCGGTGAAAACCGGGGACGCAAAGTGCTGGGTCTACAGCCATGTTTCTATGGCCAGGATTGCCAGGCCGCCGAAGATGCTGACGAACAGTGGGTAGTTTAGCGCTCACAGATCTTCCGGCGGTCCTGATGGTCAGGACCGCTTGTTTTGCTTAATGCCAAATCCTTGCAAGGGCTCTATGGAGGTCATGAAGATGAAACGGTTTCCAATTACCACACGGCGGGTTTTGATGGGTCTGGTTCTGGTTCTCTTTGTGGCTTCGGCCTCAGGAGCGGCCGCTTCACCGGTCGGACCGACAACCGCATATATCGTCATGGGGAATTCCACCCAGGGGGTCACAAGCCAGGTGCGGGCTTGTGGCGGGCAGATTACCTCCTCTCTCGATCTGATCCGGGGAGCGGGTGCGCGCCTGTCCGATGCAGCCGTTGCCTGCGTCCGCTCTGCTCCCGGCATCCAATCGTTGACGTTGAACTCCCCGGTACAGGCAGTGGATCAGGGCTTCGGCCAGGAGAATCGTCCAGATCAAGACAAGGATAAGAATAAGGACAAACACAAAGACAAAGGCAAACAAATACCAGCCACAGATTACCCCAACGTAACTGGAGCGAACCTGGTCTGGGAACAAGATACAAACGGGTCGGGTGTTACCGTGGCGATCCTGGACACCGGCATCGGGGACCAGAAAGGGATCACCACCAGTCTGGAGGATAAGCATCATCGTATCGTCGGCTGGAAGGACTTCGTAGACGGCAAGAAGAAACCAATCGACCCTAACGGGCACGGCACCCATGTCGCCGGGATTATTGCCAATACCCAACTAGGGGAAGACCAGGAGTGGAACGGCATGGCTCCGGGCGTCGATCTGGTAGGCGTCCGAGTTCTGGACGAAAATGGGGTCGGCACGTATGAGAATGTGATCCTCGGCATTCAGTGGGTCATCGACCACAAGGATGAATACAATATCCGGGTGATGAACCTGTCCCTGGTATCGCCGGTACAAGCTCCCTATTGGGCAGACCCGCTCGATATCGCCGTTACCCAGGCCTGGGCTCAGGGGATCACCGTGGTGGCTTCTGCTGGCAATGGCGGACCTGGCGCGATGACCATCGGAGTTCCAGGAAATAACCCTTACGTCATCACCGTAGGCGCTTTTACGGATAACTTTACCCCCCTGGATTGGAATGATGACTACATCACGCCCTTCTCAGCGGCGGGCCCAACCCTGGATGGATTTGTAAAGCCGGATGTCGTCGCTCCGGG